>PKTD01000048.1 GCA_002869315.1 Marinilabiliales bacterium
ACGTTGTCCTGCGGAAGAATACTATTGCCCTTCAGGCATTCTTATCATTTCAATTTGCATTGAGATGTCTGGCATTATACTTTAATTATTGGCTGAAGGCCAATTTCATTCCCAACAGAAGCACCGCTTCTGGTTTTCAACCGCGAAAGCCAATCGCCCTGAAAGGGCATAGTAAAAATACGTGCTAAAAAACCACTATGCTTCCCACATCCAGCAGAGGACCATCGTACAATTCTATAATCTCAAAACCTTTCAAAAAAGTTTTAATAATTTCTCTTTGCGAAAAATAATCCAGACTCCCGGCAATAAAAACCTTATCATCATAAATCCCACAGCAACCACCAAAAAACCCATGTTTAAAACCTCTCAGAATTATCTCCTTGGGCGATACATAAAGCACAGTTATATTATTGCTTATTAATTGATTGTATATGCCTTCATCTGATGTTATAAAACTTTCATTAGGCAATGCCAGCAAATTACAACGGGTATATGCTTGCTTTACATGTATAGCTTTTTTTCCTGCTTTAGGGCTTAATATTGTTTTGTCGATAATTGCAAGATTTCCGATAACATAGTTTTCAGTAACTACCGCATTATAAACTGCTGTTTCAGGATATTTTTTCCCAAGTTTTGTCTTGCCTTCAACAATATTTATTCCGGATTTTGATAATTGCTCCCGGATTTGTTTGTCAAATTCCGGTGCTACTATCAATGATTCATCTTTTACACAACAAAAAATATCAGGGTGGTTTGAAATGGCATCATAAACGACATCGTTTTTAGGTAATAATATTGTTTTACCATATTGTTGCAATTTCTTGATTGCTTTTTCCGGAAGAGTATTATTTGATAAAAAAATCATATCACAATTTGAATTGTAAAATTAATTACAATTGCGAATAGAAGTAATAATTTAATTTAATATTTAGGGTCGAATATATATATTGGAGTTTCTTATCTTTACCATTAAATAAAAGGAAACAAAATTGTCTAAAACTAAATCAACATATTTTTGCCAAAATTGTGGTAATCAAAGCAGTAAATGGTTGGGCAAATGTCCTGCCTGTGGTGAGTGGAATACTTTTGTAGAAGAGTTAATTAGTAGTGGAAAAGACGAAATAAAGCCCTACATAAAAAGTAATAAGAAAGTAGTGCCGCAGCCGGTATCTGATATTTCTTTTGAGAAGGAAAGCCGTATAAACACAGGAATGGAAGAAATAAACCGTGTTTTAGGAGGAGGCATGGTAACGGGATCCATTATTTTAATCGGAGGTGAACCCGGAATTGGCAAGAGCACTCTTTTGCTTCAAATGGCTCTTAACATAAATAAGGCAAGAGTTTTATATGTTTCAGGAGAGGAAAGCGCCAGACAATTAAAAATGCGTGCCGACCGCATTGGAATTAAAAACCAGGATTGTATAATATTAAACGAAACCAATACCAACGAAATATTCAGACATATTGGAGATTTAGAACCCGATATGGTTGTTATCGACAGTATACAGACATTACATACTGATGTGCTGGAATCTACGGCAGGAAGTAT
The DNA here is from genome assembly GCA_002869315.1 of Marinilabiliales bacterium. GTDB lineage: Bacteria > Bacteroidota > Bacteroidia > Bacteroidales > F082 > BM524. Next base: position 1,550 of record PKTD01000048.1, read on the forward strand.
TTCACAGATAAGGGAAACAGCAGCAGAATTTCAAAAATTTGCCAAAACCACAAATGTACCTGTGGTTTTAATAGGGCATATTACCAAAGACGGTAACATTGCAGGACCAAAAATTCTGGAACATATGGTAGATACTGTATTGAATTTTGAAGGCGACCGACATTATGGTTTCAGGATTCTAAGATCTGTTAAAAATCGTTTTGGATCTACTTCTGAGTTAGGCATTTTTGAAATGAACAGTGGCGGCTTACGTGAAGTAAAAAACCCCAGCGAAATATTACTTTCACAGAGAGATGAATCGGTTAGTGGTGTTGCCATTGCCGCCATGATAGAAGGACAAAGGCCCATGTTGGTGGAGGTACAGGCTCTTGTGGGCACTGCAGCATACGGAACACCGCAACGATCGGCCACGGGTTTCGATACCAGACGAATGAATATGTTACTTGCCGTGCTGGAAAAAAGAAGCTCCTATAAGGTAAGCACAAAAGATATATTTCTGAATATTGCAGGAGGCATACGCGTTGATGATCCTGCCATCGACCTGGCTGTTATAGCATCTATAGTTTCCTCGGCAGAAGATATTTCCATTGGCAACAATATATGCTTTGCAGCAGAAGTAGGACTTTCAGGAGAAATCAGAACAGTATCCCGAACAGAAAGCAGAATCTTAGAAGCAGAAAAACTTGGATTTGAAAAGATAATAGTCTCCAAATACAGCATGAAAGGCATTAGTAAGGATAATTATAAAATAGAGATTATTCCGGTTGCCACTATTCATCAAATGATAGGCGAATTATTCGGATAATAAATCCCTAAAAACTCATCAATAAATTCAGTTTAGTTCTGAATTTCGACAATACCCTTTCGAGCAATAACAATGCCGACAAACCCAATATCATTGGCAGTATAATAGGACTGTTTGTGAATATAATTTTAGCATTTTCAAAACTTTCAACTAAATAAGTATTAAGCCCTGAAAAATTAAATGTTAGTGCTGATAAATTATTAGTTAAGAATGAAATTATCTTCGTAATCAATGTGTTATCATAAAAATAAAAGGCGAAAAAAGAGGCTGTTAAGGCAAATACAATTAAGGCGGAAAACATTAGGGTATTTAAGGAAAAGGTATTTTGCTTAACTTCCTCATAAGCCATTACCGATTCCATAACTTCAGAAGTAAAACCCTCAGGGGCCTTAACTTGTTGATGGTTTTCAAGCAGTTGTTTAATTATCTTATCCTTATTATCCATTTTAGTAATTTTTCAGTATAAAAGTATTTCTTTCCCAGAGTGTTCCTCAATCAAATTACGCAATTTTTTACGCAACCTATGCAATTTAATTTTAACATTCGACTTCCCGAGTCCTGTTATTTCACTTATTTCCTTTACGGCCTTTTCTTCATAATAATACATTTCCAAAATTAGTTTTTCATCCGATTTTAGTAAAGAAATGGCTTTATTTAGTTTCCTGTGCTCCTCTTCTTTTATTTCAGATTCATCATTTATTTCAGTATTATTAACTAAATATCTTTCATCCAGAGCAACATTTTTATAAGATGCTTTTCTGGTTTCACTGATGGCTGTATTATAGGCAATACGGTAAATCCAGGTGGAAAATGACGACTCTTTCCTAAACTTTTTCAGCGATACAAAGGTTTTTACAAAAGCATCCTGAGCAACTTCTTTTGCCAACTCATTATTCTTAATTATGCCTATTACCAATGCAAAAACTTTGTCCTTATATTTATCCACCAATAAGGCAAAATCTTCCCGCCTGCCGGAAAGCACTCTTTCAATAATCGCTTCATCAGTTTCTGTCATTGGTTTTTTTGACGCAAAACAATTTGTATGGTTACAAAGTTAGAGGAATTATTTTGGATATTTCATTTTAAAATTTTATGGCACTCCCGGCTGGCTGATATCAACTATTTCAACTAAATTTGTGTCAAAATTATTTAAGATGAAACGTATTTTAATATTCCTTTTAGTAATAATATCTGCTCAGGCATTTTCTCAATTTGATAAATATTTTGAAAATAAAAGTTTAAGGTTAGATTATTACCATTCAGGAAACCACGAAATTAGTTCATATAGTTTTGATAAACTTCTGGAAGAACCTTTTTGGGGAGGATCGCATATTAATTTGATAGACACTTTTGAATATGGTAATTATTATGTCAAACTATTTGATGCAGAGTCTAATACATTAATTTATTCAAGAGGCTATGGCTCTATTTTTGGTGAATGGCAAACAACTAACGAGTCCAAAGAAATAAGCCGTAGCATGTCGGAAACAGTAATAATGCCTTTCCCTAAAAAAGATGCGAGGATAGAGTTATATGAAAGAAACTGGGATGGTATTTTTGAAAAGAAATTCGAATATACTTTTAAGGCTAAAAATTATTTTACTAATGAAGATAATAAAAAGGAATATCCTAATTTTAGTTTCCATAAGTCGGGAGATCCCTCAAAGAAAGTGGATGTGGTAATCA
>PKTD01000275.1 GCA_002869315.1 Marinilabiliales bacterium
CTAACGGCAGGAGATTATGTAGAAGTTATGGTTAACGGACAAACCAATTCCGGTCCTGTGTATATGCTTCCAGAAGAAAATTTAATATTTATGAGAATTTTAAGAACCTGGTAATAATGATTAAACTATTGAAATTCATTTTTATATTGTGTTTTATGTTTGTGCTTTCAGCAAATATAATGGCCCAGTTTATTATTAAACCTGGTAGCAGTGTAAGTATTGCAAATAGCGGCGAACTTTATATAAATACCAATCTTACTTTGTATTCAAATTCAAGTGGTTCAGGTCATCTTGCAGATCGTACATCTGGTGGTAGCCTGACTGTTACATCAAATATTATTGTGGAAAGGTATATTTCTTCTTCTGGCTGGCATAATGTAGGCTCGCCCATTTCATCTTCAGGAACCAGTTTGTTTAATACTACAGATTTAATATTCTATTATGATGAAAACAACGTTCAGAACGACTGGAATTTCGGATGGATATGATATCCTTCTGGCAGTTTTACTAATTTTCGTGGGTATGATATCTTTCTGGAAGCAGGCGGACAAACAGTAGATTTTTCTGCTTCAAATTCCGCCGGATTGAACACTGGTACGTATTCTATAAATGTAACCAAAACCGATGTTCCTGATGGCGAAACAGAAAATCATAAAGGCTGGAATTTAGTGGCAAATCCATATGCATCTCCAGTCGACTGGCTCACCGAATCGGGTTGGAATAAGAGCAATATTAATGATGCAAAATATATTTGGAACCCTTCGGCAGACAATTATACAATTTTCCTTGGGGGAATCGATCCAGTTGGAATTAATGGGGGTACTCGATATATCCCCTCAAATCAGGGATTTTGGGTTCAGGCAACAGGCAATGGTACATTTTCGATTAATAATTATTGCAGGAAAGGAATAATGACTTCCACTCCCGATTATTATAAAAATGAAATGATAGACTATCCGCTTATAAGCATTACTGCACATATCGATTCTCTTCAGGATGAAACCTTAATAAGGTTTATCCGTAATAGTACACACAAGTTTGATAGAAACAAAGACGCAATAAAATTATTTAGCAGAGGAAAAAAAGTTCCTCAGTTATACACAATAGCAAACGAAACGAATTTAGCAGTTAATACAGTTCCTGATCTTACAAATAATATGGTTTTTGCTATGAACATTTATAGTGGTTCATCAGCATACTGTGAGTTAACATTAAATGGAACAAGCAATTTAGAAGATATAGAAGATATTTATCTTTATGACAATTTTGAAAAGAAGATGATTAATTTTAAGCAAAGCAAAACATATCATTTTTATTATCAAAGAAATGAAAATCCTGATAGGTTTTTATTACTAATAAATCCCTCGAATGAAAAATTGCAGGAAATTTCATCTGAAAGTTATTATAATGTTTATTCAGTTGGTAAACAGGTGTTTGTTCACCAATTGAATTCTGAGATAGGAAATGGAGAGTTATTGATAAGTAACCTAATGGGTCAGATTATTTACAGAACTAATTTTAACAATTATAAATTCAATTTTTCCATAAACAATGAAAGTGGAATTTATATCATATATATAAAAACAAACACAGAAGTTTTTAGTAAAAAATTATATATCAATTAAATAACATTAAATTTAACATTATTAATTAACAAATTAAAAAATGAAAACAATTAAAAAAATCTCTTGGGCATTGGTGATTTTTCTAGGCTCAAGCCTTGTGTTAAACGCACAGGAATTGGAAGTAACGCCTGCAACATTAATGTTTAATGCAAATCCGGGCTCTTCCCAAACGAAACAAATTTATGTCAGGAACAAGGCAAAAACAGAGCAATCATTCATTTTTAATCTAGCAGATTGGTTGTCAGATGAAGATGGAGAAGTTAAGTATTTCTCACCTGGGACAACCGGAAGGTCCTGTTCAGACTGGATCACAGTTTCTCCTGCTCTTGTAACTCTTCAGCCAAACGAAGCAGTGCGTGTTAATATCACTATGCTGGTCCCTGAAGATAATCCTAGTACAAAATGGGCTGTTTTATTTGTTGAGTCGGCAACAGAAAAAACAGGAGCAAAAGCAATTGATAAAACTGTTAATATGGGATTAAATGTTGCAGCACGTATTGCTGTACCAATATATCAATCTCCCGATGGAAATACTCTTTATAGAGGAAGTTTAGAAGGTTTAGATAATTCTGTTAACGATGATGGAAATTATTCTTTCGCAACCAAAGCAATAAATTTAGGTGATAAAATATTAAACTGTAAAGTGTTTTTCACATTTTCAAATCTGGAAACTGCTGAGGAGTTCACTTCAAATCCGCTTGAATTTTCACTACTTCCAGAATCTGACAAAAAGGTAAATTACACTCTTGAAAAGCCACTGGCAAAAGGAAAATACTCTGTAGCTGCAATACTTGATTATGGATATAATGAAGAATTAGAGGGTATACAAACCGAATTGGAGATCAAGTAAATCTATAATTTATAAAATTCAGATAATTTAAAATTATATAAATGAAACTGAAGAAATCATATTTCTTTATTCTCTTGTTGACGTTATTAATAAGTATTAATGGCATAGCACAAAAATCTGCTTATGTCGATACTGCCTATTTCTATCAATCGAAGAAATTTATTAATTCCATTATTGAATATGAAATAAAAGCTGGGGATACTCTTAAAAACGGAAATGCATGGTTTTATTATATAAGTGGCAATATTATGCAAACTGGTAATTATCTGGATGATAAAATGGCGGGTAAATGGGTCACTTATTATAATGATGGCAATAAACAAAGGGAGACATTTTATATCGATGGCCTTAAGAATGGCGAAGTTATCAGTTATCATAGCAATGGAAAAATAAAATACGAAGGTTTTTTTAAGGGGGATTCTCTGGATGGTAAAATGACACTTTATTATGAAAGTGGAATAATTAAAGAAAAGCGAAACTATGCCAATAATAAACTAAACGGTATTACTGAGGGTTTTTATCCAAGTGGAATAATAAACTACAGGATAAATTTCAACGATAGTATTAAGCATGGTCTTTTCCAGCGTTATTATTCAAACGGACAATTACAGGAAGAGGGTAAAATAAAAGGCGAATCTTTTTATGGCGATTATAAATCTTACTATCGTGATGGTAAACTTGAGAAAGAGTACTCATATAATGGTTTTGAAATTGATGGCCCTTATATAGTGTACCATGATGATGGCAGCATAATGATAAAGGCAAACTATATTAATGGAAAGATAGAAGGTCAGTATTATAAAATTTATAAAAACGGAATTCCATACGAGAGTGGCAAATATAGAAATGGTTTAAGGGAAGGCCTATGGACTACTTTCTTCGACGACTCAACTGTTTATATGAAGGGTAGATATCTCAAAGGCGAAGCACAGGGCTTTTGGAATGTTTACTATAGAAATTCACAACTTAAGCAAAAAGGTCTGTACGATAGGGGAGTGTCTCAGGGAATATGGAAGTTTTATCATGAAAATGGCCAATTAAAAACTAAAGGATTATATGTTGATGGTAAAGAAGATGGACATTGGGTTCATTTTTATGAAAATGGTCAGGTTAAAATGGATTTGTATTATAAATTAGGAAAACTCGAAGGTATGCTCACTGCCTACGATAAGGAGGGTAATATTTTGGAGCAGGCCGATTTTGTGGATAATAAATTAGTAAGGAAAATTAAGTAAATGCGGAAGCAATTATACATATTAATATTACTTATTTCAGTTCTTTTACCTGAACTGAAAGCGCAGGATATTCCACCTCCAAATCCTTCTATGGTAATAAGTATCCTTTCAGGTTATAGTGTAACTTTTATGTTTGATGATATTAGTGAATATAAAAATGGAATATTAAATGGTGGCCAGGCAACATTTATCAGAATAGGTGCTGTTATGGATTGGAAACTTCAGTTCAATGCCGACCAAAGCATCTTTTATGGAGAATCCAATCCTTCAAATCAAATGGAGCTGAATAATGTGGGCGTTGTTGTTACTTCCACTGGAACAAATCTGGATGATGGAAGCAATATTATAAATTATGCAAAGGTATCGCCAATTGCACTTTCCAGTTCCGAAATTACCCTTATGGATAAAGGCTCACTGTCTAACAGAGGCTATGAAAACAGAAATTCTTTTACTTTAAATTGGGAGATGGGTACTAAAAGGGGAAATATGAATAATGAAAGTATACTTCAGCAAATGATAGAAGCAGATACATATATGGTAAATATTATATTAACACTTTCTCCATCAATTAATTAGAAGTGTCAATTATGTTATTTAGAAACAATAAAAATAAACAGCTATTTTGCGATTTAGAAATTTTTTTTCGTAAATTGCATCGCTTAACAAAGCAAGCAAGCATAATAACAAAACAGTATTATTAAATTTTTGAAATATTGATTAGTCCGATATTAGAGGGTATTTTATGCTCACTAAAATTTAAAACAAGCAAAAAGTGTTAAAATATTTAAAAACAACAAAATTTAATTAACAAGCGAAAGAAAAACAGAAAGCAAAAACAAAACAATTAATTATAAATCACAAACCAATAATTTCTAACAATTAAACATTATTATTATGAAAAAATTCATTATTATTTTAGTGGTGCTTATTTCAGCACAAACGACAAGCCTAATGGCACAAGCCACAGACACTGACGTAGTTAACTTTACAGCTATTTTGCAGGATGTACTTAACTTAAATGTTACTTCAGGACAGGATCAAACAGCAACATTTGATACTCCTGATAAGTATAACCTAGGAATTGACGCTGTTGGAACAACCACAATAACAGTAGAATCCACTGCCGACTGGAATGTGCAGATTAATGCAGCTGACTTCAGTGATGGAAATGGAAATATAATTCCAATTGACAATTTGGGTGTATGGTGTGAAGCCACAGGTACTCACCAAATTGGAACTGAAGTAGATTGTAGTGTAACCTCTCTTGCAACAGCTATGGGAATTACTGCTACCGATCAAATGCTGTTAGACAATCTTGCTAGTAATGGTGGGGATGCTACCGACAATGCTTTTAACTTAAATTGGACAATGGGAACCATGAACGGAACCATGAATACTGCAAGTATTTTTGAGCAGGTTTCCGATGGAACAATTGGCGCACTTGGAACATACACAACTACAGTAAACTTAACACTTACTGCATTACCATAGGAAAGTTTGTTTTCATTTACATTAATGCCTGGTCGGTAGTAATTACAGGTAAACCGAAGTGGTTTTCCGGACTAAAACCTTGGTTTGCCTTACTACCGGCCTTTTTCCAGTTTTCTGGAAATTTACCACCTTCCTGCTTTTATTAGTACCTCATTCTACTTATAATATTTTATGAAATGAAACAAACTAAAACCATATGCATTTTACTTACATTTTTGCTAGCAAGTATTAATGTTGCTGAGGCTCAGGGTGAAATAATGGAAGCAAATGTGTCGGCCACACTTGAATCGGTTCTAATACTTAATATAGATCCCGATGTTAATGTCGAGTTTGGTATAGTAGAAGTTTCACAAAATCTTTATCAAATAACACGCAAGCCTGAAGATATTCACTTTAGTGTGGAATCAACCGGCAATTGGAATTTAAGTGTTTCAGCCAGCGATAATTATTTTACATGCATAGATGATAGCAGTTGTAAAATACCAATCGATTTTGTTTCATATCAAATAGAAAATAAGGGTACTAACTGGGATAATGGTTTATTTTCAAATATTGCAAACCGAACAAAAGACACTACCCTTTCATTATCACAAAATAAAACTACTGTACTTGTAAATGGAAATAAAAATAATATTGGAGGGGCTGAGCAAAATTCATTTGTTTTAAGATGGTACTTGAACTTCGATGATGACCTACTTAAAATTGATGAATTCTATAAATATAAAATTAAAGAAGGTTATTATAAGGCAGATTTCTTTATCACTCTAACTGAAAACAAAAAACTATAGCATCAACTTATTAGCCTGGCTTTTAAAAACCAATTAGGCAGATGGCAGGTAAATTGAAAAACAAACCAAAATATTATTGGTATTTCACCATTATGGGATTGTTATATCTTATTGCTAATCCTGTATTCTCTCAAAACCTTGAGATTAATTTCGTTAAAAATGAGATTGAACAGGATGCCGGGAGTTTAATTTTCAATATCGCCAGAGTAAAAAATAATTCAACAACCCCTGTAGTTATTAAACCAATTGTTAAACTTCCTGATGGCTGGGCCATGTTTAACAGTAGTTTTAAGTCTTTCGAAATTTATCCTTCTGATAGTATTTCATTGCCTCTGAGAGTTAAAATCCCAAATATTGCAAGTTCTGAAAATACATTTAGCATAGAACTACAGCTTTTCACCGAAGATAATCAATATTTAAAAAGCAGTAGTTTTAATATTAAAACAAAAGCATTTCATAATTGGGATGTTAAGGGTCCACAAAACAGAATTTATTTTTATCCCGGGACTGACAGAGTGGACTTCGATTTAAAAATAAGCAATTTCGGAAATGTTACCGATACCATTTATCTCGATATAGTACCCGATAAAAAGATAAGGCTGAGTGGAAGAAATGAAAGTGATATTCCCGCATATATTATTCTGAGGCCAAGAAGAGATACAATTCTGAATCTTACAGCAATGTATACTTATAGTGAGGACAGAATATTTGATGTGAGCAAAATACAGATATATGCCTCAGCCAATGATAAGAAAATTTATCGTGCTGTATTATTAGAGAAATATACTGATAATTATAATCCCTTTGAAATAGATCGTACACTGCCACATCAGGCAGAGTTAGGATTCAGATCATTCAATAATAACGATGAGTTATTGCCCTTTATAAAAACAAGTGGCAAATCTGACATTAACGAAAACAGCGATTTTAAGTATAATTTTACCTATTATGACCTTACTCAAACAGAGGATGTTATCGCAAATTCATATTATAATTTTCTCTACCGTAATAAAGATTTGCAAATTGGACTAGGGGCTTTTAGTTCAATGCTTGGAAGGAATCTCTATAATAGAAACAGCATTATGGTTGCTGATAAAATAAAAATTAGTAAAACCGGTAGTATGGAAGGCTTTGCGAGTTATGGCTTTATCGAACCGAAAGTAGGTGCTGCGGTAGGTTATATTTATGAAAAGGATGATATTAATATGAGCACATCAGTTTCTTATGATGTAGATGGCCTCAGAAAAATTAATACCGCATCTTTCCTATATCATTCCAATAAGATTAGCGTTGCAAAAAACCATGATATTAGTGCAGTAATTTATGCATATAACGAAGATCATTATTTTAATAATAAATATTCCCTTAGGGGTATAGCTTACGATCTAACTTATTACGCAAGGTTTTCCAAGAATGTTATCTTTCAGTTTACTAATAATTACGGTTCACCTGACATTCCCGGACCTCAAATGGGATTACTTAATTTTTCATCAAAACTTCAAATTGCCACCAATAATAAAAAACGTTATTTTACTTTTAAATACTTTAATACCCGAAAAAACTTCTATTATATGAGTTATGAAGGATTTAAAGAACCTAATATTTTGCTCACCGACCAATATGGAAGTGTATTATATAACTCCTATTCAAGCAAAGTTCACCGATGGTCAGCCGGGCCAAGTGTTGAAGTTTATAAATCCATAAAACCTATACCTAATTCATCGAATTCGGCCATCTATCAGGTAAGAAAATATCGTATGGAGTACCGTTCTTTTATAGGCAGAAAATTAAGCCTGGCCTTAAAAGCAGGAATCGGCGATATGTATTATAATGAAGGAACCGATTTAACCGAAATGCGCTACGATTTTCACCTTTTGGGGGATTATAATTTTGGCGGTTATGGTTTTCGTTTTGCATATGATTATGGCCCTATGGTGAATTCTGGTATATATCAGTTTGCTATTGATGTGTCGAATAATAGCGCAAACATTTCGCCTTATGCCATCAAACAACTGTTTAAAGGGAGAGTTTATCTGACTCTTTTTGCAAACTTATCCTATAAATTTGATATGAAATATGGATCAATTAATATAAATCCAAAACTGGAGACTTATTTGTTTAAAGATTGGTATGCTGTTGTTGGTGGCACATACAGTTATATAAATCAGGATTATAAAGGTAGTAATATCAGCGCTAATTATTATTATGCTGAATTTTCCATTAAAAAGAAATGGGGAAAATCCGATTATAAAAAATGGCAGAAAGATTTAAGACGTATAAAAATAGTCTTCTTCCAGGATAATAATGGGAATGGTAAAAAAGACAATTTTGAGGCAGGTGTACCCAATGTTAAAGCCAGGTTACTTCTTGTAAATTCTGCTGATCAAAGCAGAAATACTAAACTTCCGGTAGACCTTACTTTACTTTCAAATGATAAAGGAAATGTTGTCTTCAGTAGAATTCCTATGGGATTTTATGAACTTTCCATAACTCCTCTGGAAGATCAGAGGGAGTATTTTTATGTAAGTAAAACTGCAGAAAATATAGAAGTAACCAAAACAGATGTTTTATATATCCCTTTTCAGAAAGCATCTAAAATTGCAGGAAAAATAGAGGTCAATCAAAGAAAGTATGGCCTGGATAGTGAAAAGATACGTGACCTTGCAAATATAAAAGTTACGGCTTATAATCAGGATGGCCATACCTATTCGGCATTTACACGAAGTGATGGAAGTTTTGTGCTTTATGCCCCTGCTAATAATACTTATTACCTCAGAATTTCAAATGTATTTGGAGAAGGCTTCAGGATTTTACAAAACGATCTTAGGGCTGAATTACCAAATCCCGAATATGTTGTTTTTAAGGTAGTTGAAAAGAACAGAAGAATTAAGTTTAAGCAGGCAAAACCAGTGGATAGCAAGAAGCAGCCGCAAAAACTTAAGATATTACCTGGTAAAATTTATAAAAATGAACAAGAAAGGCTTGATGAGCAAAGCCCTATCCCAGAATTTAATATAAAAACTAAACCCGCTGAGGAAGTAATAATTGAATCCGGAAAGTATTATGTTGTTGTTTCAAAAACTAACGACTATAAAGCAGCTCAGGGAATTGTAAAACTTATGAAGGAGAATGGTGTATTATGCCGGATTGGCTCTCAAAATGACAGTGATGAACTACTAATATTCACAAATTTCTATTCTACTAAGAGCGAAGCAAAAAAAGAAATAAAACAACTAAATGCTTCTGGAATTAAAAAGGTTGAGGTTTATGAAGTGAAATAATTGAGTTTTGTTTTTTAAAGTGGTAGGGTTTCAACCCGGAAAAAAATATCCCAATAATTTATATATTTTAGATCTTCATAAAATGAAAGCCTGATGGAAAAATATTTTGCAATATTGAGAGGAATTAATGTAGGTGGCCATCGCAAAATTCTGATGAAGGATTTAAAGATCCTCTTTAAAAAACAAGGCTTTAAAAATGCAGTAAGTTATATCCAAAGTGGAAATGTAATTTTTGAGGCAAAATATGAAAAGAATATTCCAGAAATTGAAAATACAATTTCTAGTGCCATTAAAAAGCAATTTGGCTTTGATGTGCCTGTAATTGTTAGAAAAACTAAGGAATTAAAGATGATATTAAATTCTAATCCATTCCTTAAGAATGATAATCATGACGCTGAAAAACTAGCCGTCACATTTTTAAATAAATTCCCTGACAAAGAAAGTGTTAAACTTGTAGAGCAATTTGATTTTAGTCCTGATAAGTTTAAAATAGTTGACAATAATATTTTTATATTACTAGCAGGCAAATACAGCGATTCTAAACTTACAAATCAATTTTTTGAAAACAAACTAAAGTTAAAGTCTACAACCAGAAACTGGAAGACAATTAATAAGCTATTTGAGATAGCGGAAAAATAACAATATACTCTTCATATTTTTCAGATAAATAGTAATTTTGAGATATGAAATTAAGCGATTATTTCAATTCTTTGTTCAGCAGAAAACCTGATACATTTTCGCTTGTTTTAAGTGGTGGTGGAGCAAGAGGTGCCATACATCTGGGTGTTTTACAAGCATTGGATGAAAATGACATTAAAATTGAAGCCGTTTCTGGAACAAGCATTGGTGCAGTTGTTGGATCATTATATTGCGCCGGTGTGAAACCCAATGAAATAAAAGATATAATGAAAAGCAGTCGATTTGCCGGAGTATTTCAGTTGTCATTAAATAAGGGCCTTTTAAAAATGACTAAACTAAAAAAGGCACTTGCTGAATTTATCCCGGTAAATGAATTCAAATCACTGCAAATTCCCTTTTATTGTTGTGTTAGCAACATTGATTCAGGAACATATAAAATTATTAGCAGTGGCGATCTTTCAAAAGCAGTTTTAGCTTCTGCCTCTATTCCAATAATTTTTGCACCTGTTGAAATAAATAATAATCACTATGTAGATGGTGGATTGTTTAATAATTTACCGGTTGACCCATTTATTGGTAAAAAAAATATTTTGGGAGTTCATGTAAATAATCAAAAATTTACCGGAGCAAACAATATGAGATCTGTTGCCGAAAGAGTTTTTTCATTAATCAGCAAACAATCAGTGGATAAAAACCGAAAGCATTGCAAGTTTTTCATCGAACCCTTATTGGAAAAGAATTATAATGTACTTGATTTTGGAAGTACACAAGAACTTTTTGACATAGGCTATAGAGAAGGCATAAGTTTTGTAAAGCAACTAAAATGATTATCAGGGACTCATAATTAATCTAAAGTTTAATCTGCACCGACTAATATTTTTACCTCAATAAATTAATTATCAGAAAAATATATTGTAAAATGAAAAAAGCAGTCTTTATTATAGTCTCATTTTTATTAGTTGGGCAAATCATTGCAGCACCTAAAGACCAGCAGTCCAAAACATATAAAATAGAATATAAATATATTCGGAATGGACAAGTTAGTGAAGGTCAGAAATTTAGTTTTTTATACTCTGATGGAGTGGCATATCTATCAGACGAACAAGATAAAATCCGCTATTATATTGATTTTAATAACAAACAAAATGTTAGTTTGATAAAATATAATAAACAACTATATAAAAAACTTATACCTTTCGATTCTCTTGTAAAACCTGAGTTTAAGGATGATGCAGAAAATATTCTTGGGTATAATTGTAATTATGCTTCTTTTTCATCCTTTTCCAATAAAATTGAAATATGGTATACCAATAAAACTAAACCCAAGGGATCTCCATATAGTAGTTATCTGCCTGACGACAATTCACTTGTTATGAAGGTTTTAGTAAATGGAGGGAATGGCATTATTGCAGATACTATATTCACTACCGACCCAGAAAAACTAGATTTTCCAGTGGAAGAGGCTATACAAATAAATGCTGCTGAATTCGAAGAAATGAAAATCCTGTCGCGTTATAAAAAGTTGATGGTTTTTGATAACGAGCAAATTAACTTCGATCCTTCCATTAAAAAAGGGGAATCTTCAGATACTACAACAAATATTGTTTACCATTTTTCGAAGGGAAGTATCATAATGAAGAAGATAGTATTACCAAATGATGTAAATAATGAGTGGGGTGTTTTCGCAAAATTATCATGTAAATCAAATGGAGATGCATACGATAGAACAGGCTCGGTTTTTATGATAAACCCTGATAAAAGTGTTAAAAATATAATGTCAGTATTAAGAGATAATATTAGCCAACTTCCGGTTTTTACCGATAATAGTTCAAAGAAATATCAGGGGATTATGGCTACGAATAATTATGAACCTCCGCTGGAGTTAATGCGTTTTTTTACCACTTTTGGGGTAAATCATTTTAATACTCTAAGAGAAATTAATAACTATCCATGGGATGAAATTGCTGAATATAAGCAGGATATAAGCATGGTTATGCCTCTAGAAAACGATACTTTATGGATTGGAGTTTTTATAGGAAATTACGATAAGGGAGGACATATAGTAAGCCTTGAACTGGATTTTTATCCTTCTTTTAAGGAAGATGATTCTACTCGCAGATATATAAAATCACTATTTAATACTGTAAATATTATGGAAATGTCTACTCAAAACTATGGAAGGTTTTTTAATAATGATACCTTAAGACTTGAGTTGGAAATTCCTGAAAACCTGAATAATCCGCAACTTATTTATACAACAACAGGTCATGGTGGTTGGGGAAATGGTGATGAGTTTAACCAAACACTAAATGAAATATTTATTGATGGTGAATCTGTTTTTTCTATTATTCCATGGAGAACAGACTGTGCAACTTACCGCATGTTAAATCCTGCATCAGGAAATTTTGGTAACGGACTTTCCTCAAGTGATCTTAGCAGATCGAACTGGTGTCCCGGAACTTTAACACCGCCATATATTATAAACCTAAACAATATTACAAGCGGCAAACATATTCTGGAACTAGTTATAGATCAGGGGCCTGATGAAGGGAATAGTTTCAACCACTGGAGTGTTAGTGGAATACTTGTAGGCGACCTTAATGAAAAATAGTGTGTTTTAATTGGAGATCTAAAATTTGGGCAATAAGTTATAATCTATCTGTAATTTTGGGGATTGACATTAAGCCAAAATGTCAACCATTTATAGGGAAGGTCACCAACTCATAATTCACAATCCATAACTTCATACCAATTGAGCAGCTTAACAATAACTCTTTTCGTAGAAAAACCCCATCTTTTGTAACTTTGACCATAAACTGTCGTCTCCTTTTTGAAATGTCGAAATAAAAATGTCGAAAAAAATCTTTGAACATAAAATAATGCCGGTCCGACAGAAAATGTATCGTTACGCATTTTCCATCTTAAAGGATGAGCAACTGGCAAAAGATGTAGTTCAAGATTGTCTTTTAAAGATATGGGAGAAGAAAAAAATTCTTCCAAAAATTAAAAGCTACGATTCCTGGGCAATGCGAATTACCAGAAATCAGTGTTACGACTGGGTGAAGACAAATAGATTTACAATTGGAGATGATGCTTTAGTTAATATTTCGAACACTGAAGAAACGGATTTTGAATCCATTTTAAAGGATAGCAAGCTTTGGCTGGAAAAAATTATGGATTCCCTTTCACAAAAAAATCGTGAAATTTTTCATCTGCGTGAAGTTGAGGAAATGACTTATCAGGAGATAGCAGAGATTATGTCATTGAGTTTATCAGACGTGAAAGTTAGTGTTCATCGTACAAGACAAAAAATAAAGTCATCATTTCAAAAAATAGAAGGTTATGGAGTCGCAAATTAAAAAACTGCAAGATAAATATTGGGCAGGAAAGACTTCTGTTGAAGAGGAAAAAGAACTAAAAGAACTTTTAAAATCTCAAGAGAATGAAAGTCCTGAGAAAATATTTTTCAAGGAGATGGAAGAGTTGAAGCAGGATGAAGTAAAAATTGATTTTGATTATCCCAAAACAAAAAAAACTATCATCTGGAAAATTTCATCCATAGCTGCAACAATTGCAATACTAATAGCCTTTGCCATTGGATATAGTAATTATGAAGATAATGATCCCTTTGAAATTACTAATCCTGAGCAGGCTTACGAAGTAAGTTTACAGGCATTACGGCTGGTTTCCAGCGAACTTAACAAAGGAAAAGTCTATTCATCAAGAATAGAAAAAATAAATGAAGTAAAACAAAGTATTAATAAATAAATTAAAAAAATGAAACGATTGACTTTAATTCTCGTCGGATTGGCCATGTCCGTATCAATGATGGCTCAGAACTCTATTATCAATAAATATTTTGAAAAATATGCTGATAATGAGAAGTTTACTAAGGTAACTATCAACCAAAAAATGTTTTCATTATTTGCCAATTTCGAAGGTAATACTGAAGAAGAAACAGAATTCATGCAAGCAATAAGCAAATTAGAAGGTCTTAAAATATTAGTTGGCGACAGTATCGACAATTCTATGGGATTGTATAACAAAGTAGTTGCTGAACTTGACAAAGCACCTTATGAAGAACTGATGTCAGTAAAAGATGGTGATGAAAATGTGAAATTTTCCATCGTTGAAAAAGATGGCATAGTAAAAGAAATGATTATGGTGGTTGGTGAAAAGAATGAATTTGTACTTTTGAGTCTTTATGGAGAGATTGATTTGAAAAATGTTAGTAAGATTGCTAGCGGAATGAATATGCAAGGTATGAAAAACCTGAGCAATTTCCATTATGAAAATCACGATAAAGAAGATCATCACCAAGATGAAGATTAGATTTTTAGTTATAATATTTTCTATAATGGTTTTCCTGCCTGTACAAGGGCAGGAAAACCTGTTTAAAGAATTTGCCGATGCTCACAAAGAGCGCGCATTTTGCTTTTATCCCAGTACCTTACGTATGCTAAATATTTCAGGAAATCCTGAATTCAATGAGGCAGTAAATGGAGTGGAGAAGTTATTAGTATATACCCTCGACTCTTTAAGCATTGCTGATAAACTTTATAATGGCATGATGCAGAACTACAGAGATAGTGGTTTTGAAGAATATATTTCAGTTACCGGTGGTAGTTATACCGCCTCTCTATTGGTTAGCCCTGAAGGAAGCGATATGGAATATGTTGGTGTTTTTAGTGATGAAAGTTCTACACTTGCTTTTTATTTAACAGGAGATATAAAGTGGGAGCAAATACCTAAAATGTATAATAGCATACAGGAAGGTGATTTTATTAATGTTTTGGATTTAAATTTAGCGAAGTTTGAAGAACACCCTTAAAATAGATAAACTTTCAAAATCTTTTGGAAAGATAAAAGCAGTACAAAATCTTGATCTGGAAGTTATTCCAGGACAGGTTTACGGTATTTTAGGTCCCAATGGAAGTGGGAAAACAACAACCCTTGGAATGATATTAGATGTTGTTTCTCCCGATAGTGGAAATTTTCAATGGTTCGAGGGCATGCCTAATATCGAGGCCAGAAAACAAATTGGTTCTATATTGGAAACTCCTTGTTTTTTACCTTACCTGACAGCCGTAAAAAATTTAGAAATAGTAGCTCATATAAAAAAGTCAAACAAAGATAGAATAGAAGATGTTTTAAAGCAGGTGGGCCTTTATGAACGCAGAAACGACAAGTTTAAAACCTATAGTCTTGGTATGAAACAGCGTCTTTCAATAGGGGCTGCACTACTTTCCGACCCACCGGTTCTGATACTTGATGAGCCCACCAACGGTCTTGATCCACAGGGTATTGCTGAGGTAAGGCAACTTATTGTCGATATTGCAAGCCAGGGAAAAACCATATTAATAGCAAGTCACCTTCTGGATGAAGTGCAAAAAGTTTGCACTCACTTTTGTGTATTAAAACAGGGAGTTAAAATTCATGAAGGTGCTGTTAGCGATACCCTTGGGGAGATAAATAAAGTTGAGGTCAAGAGTGAAAATAATGTTGCTTTGATTAAATTACTGGAAAAATTTGAGGGTACCGAAAAAATAGAAAATGGAGGTAGTTCATTTAATATTACTCTAAAAGCAGGCTTTAATGCCAAACATATCAATGAGTATTGTTTTAGCAATGGAATTATTCTGCAAAAACTAAATACTCACACTAACTCATTGGAAAAAGAATTCTTAAAAATCCTCAAAGACCATGATTAGAGCATTAAAATTAGAGTGGCTGAAAATAAAGAACTACAGGGTTTTTTGGATTTTAATATCCATGTATCTTCTGGCCTTGTTAATTATAGCATCAGGCGGAGCCTTGTTTTTGCAATGGCTGAAAAGTGAAGGAGCCGATTTCAATGGTATCGACCCTACCATACTTCCCATTTTTGATTTTCCTGATATATGGCAAAACATTACTTACCTTGGTTCCTTTGCCAAAGTATTTGTAGCGTTTATTGTCATAATTTCCGTAAATAATGATCTAACATACAATACATTACGTCAAAATATCATTGATGGAATAAGCAAGAAAGAGTATCTTGCAAGTAAAATGATGATGATAATAGTACTGGCAGCAATAAGTACATTATTTGTGTTTTTGTCAGGACTGATAAACGGACTGTTTTATTCACATGTTCTGGGAGTTGATGTAATTTTCGATAAAATGCAATTTCTGTTTGCATATTTTTATGAGATAATAGTTTATTGTACTTTGGCTTTCCTCTTATCCCTCATAATTAAAAAATCAGGATTTGTAATAGTGGCCTTGTTTTTATACACCTTTATGTTCGAACCAATACCGGTAGCAATATTTGAAAATGCACCTTATTTCAAAGATGGAATTATGCCACAAGTGGTCCAATTCTTTCCAATCAAGGCTCTAAATAATTTGATTACAGTTCCTTTTGGGAGATATGTCTTTAGAGAAATACAAGATTATATTTCAATAAAATCATTTGTCATAAGTTTGGGATGGTTCGTTTTTTACCTTGGATCCATATCATTCATATTGAATAAGAGGGATTTGAAGTAGTAAATATAGGCAAAGGGCTAAAGTAGCAATCGCTTAAAGTTAAATTCAACTACTAATAACTCCTCCTGTATTTCGTTTCGAAGGACATTACATGAATGACTAATGACTAGTGACCAATGGCCAGTCAAAAATTTGAAATACAATTCCTTCCTCACATTTAATAACTCTTCTAAAATCATATTAACTATCTTTGCCGAATATGTACAGACCGGATATTAAAGAATGGTTGCCAACAACTTTAAAAGATGTTAAGGCCAGAGGATGGGAACAGTTAGATGTGATTTTGTTCACCGGTGATGCCTATATCGATCATCCAAGTTTTGGAAATGCTGTTATAGGACGAGTTTTAGAAAGCATGGGGCTTAAAGTGGCAATCGTTGCTCAGCCTAATTGGCAGGATGATCTTCGAGATTTCAAAAAACTTGGTGTTCCACGATTATTTTTCGGAGTTTCAGCAGGTGTTATGGATTCCATGGTAAACCATTATACTGCAGGCAAACGCATTCGTTCCAATGATGCTTATACAGCAGGAAACGAATCCGGTTATCGTCCTGATTATGCTGTTAAGGTATATACCCAAATATTAAAGAAATTATTTCCTGAAGTGCCAGTTGTTATAGGTGGTGTTGAAGCCTCACTGCGACGCTTTACTCATTACGATTATTGGCAGGATAAACTTATGCCATCTATGCTCGCTATGTCGGGTGCTGATCTCTTGGTTTATGGTATGGGTGAAAAACCCATAAAAGAGGTGGTTGGCTTGTTGCAAAGGGGAGTGCCTTTCGAGAAAATAACCAGCGTTAGGCAGACATCAGTTTTAGTTGAAAGTAAGGAAGATATTCCCCAAAACAAAAACTGGAATGATGTTTATTTAAACCCACATCAGGATTGTCTGGATGATAAAAGAGCCTATGCTGCTAACTTTAAAGTAATTGAAGTTGAGTCAAATGCAATGGAGGGCAGTAACAGAATAATTCAACAAACTGATGATAATTTTATTATCGTAAATCCTCCTTACGGCTTTTTGGAAACCGATGAGATAGATGAAATTTTCGATCTGCCATATACAAGGCTGCCGCATCCTAAATATAAAAAGAGAGGTGCTATTCCTGCTTATGAAATGATTAAGTTTTCAGTAAATGTACACAGAGGTTGTTTTGGTGGTTGTAGTTTCTGTACTATATCTGCTCATCAGGGGAAATTCATTTCAAGCAGATCAGAAGACTCTGTTTTAAAGGAGGTTAAAAAAATTGCTCAACTTCCTGATTTTAAAGGTTATCTGACAGATTTGGGAGGTCCCTCGGCAAATATGTATAAGATGAAGGGGAAAGATCAGAGTATTTGTAAAAAATGTAAACGTCCTTCCTGCATATTTCCTAAAGTATGTTTCAACCTAAACACATCACATAAAGAACTTACTGATCTTTATAAAAAAGTGTCAGCAGTGGAAGATGTTAAAAAACTTACCATTGGAAGCGGTATTCGATATGATATACTTTCACCAAATAATAATAAAAAAGGTGGGGAAGATTTGGAAGAATATATAAAACAGCTTTCACAGCACCATGTTTCAGGCAGATTGAAAATTGCTCCTGAACATACATCTGACGAGGTACTTAAGGCAATGCGAAAACCCAGTTTCAGTTTGTATTATGAGTTTGTAAAAAAGTTTAAACAATATAGTGAGGATGCAGGCTTAAACCAGCAGGTAATACCATATTTTATTTCCAGTCACCCTTCTTGTAAAGATGAAAATATGGCTGAACTTGCTGCCGAAACCAAATCAGCTGGATTAAGGCTGGAACAGGTTCAGGATTTTACTCCAACACCCATGACTTTGGCCACGGTAACCTATTATAGCGGCTTTGATCCTTACACCTTGAAACCTGTTTATACTGCAAGAAATAAAGAGGAAAAAAAATCTCAGAACATGTTTTTCTTCTGGTATAAAAATGAATACCGCAATAAAATTAAAAAGCGTTTGAAAGATATTGGTAGAGAGGATCTTACTGAAGACTTGCTAAAAAAGAAGCCAAGGCACTAACTACATCAGGCCTATCTCTCTTAGTCTTTCTGTAAGGTAATCTCCTGCGGTGATATCTTCAAAAAGTTTGCGATCTCTAACACAACTATCCAGACAGTTTAATGGCATTGATGATATAGGATGCAAAAAGAATGGTACAGAATATCTGCTTGTTGATGCTTTTTCACCTACAGGGTTTACTACTCTGTGAGTGGTAGATTTCAAAACTCCATTAGTTAGACGCTGAAGCATATCACCCACATTTACAATTATATGACCTTCAATGGCTGTAACATCTACCCACTCACCTTGATGTGTTAAAACCTGCAGGCCTTCAGCGCTGGCGCCTACCAATAAAGTTATAAGGTTTATATCTTCATGGGCTCCTGCCCTTACTGCAGATGTGTTGGTATTTTTAATTGGTGGATAGTGGATTGGACGTAAAATACTGTTACCATCAATAATGTATTTTTCAAAATAATCTTCGGCTAAATTCAGATAAAGGGCAATTGCTTTCAGAATATTTCTTCCTGAATTTTCAAATTCTTTATATGCCTTAAGGCCAATTTTCAGGAAATCAGGAATTTCAGAAACATGTACATTTTGAGGATATTCATGACTGTATACTTCCTGTCCGAAATGCCAAAATTCTTTGAGATCACCTTCACTACTATCTTTAGCATGCTCTTTTCCAAATGAAGTATAACCTCTCTGACCACCGGTTTCTTTAAGTTCGTATTTCTTTTTTGTTTCTTCGGGCAGAGCAAAAAACTCTTTTATCTTATCATATAGGGCATTTATTGTAGATTCAGAAATTCCATGATTTTTTATGGATACGAAACCAATTTCTGCATAAGCAGCACCCAACTCATTTACAAACTGTTGTTTTAGATCTTTATTTCCACTTAGGAAATCCCCCAGGTCGAGGCTGGGAATACCAGTTTTACTCATAGTTTAAATTTTCAACTAAAATATAAAATCCTCTTAATTAGAAGAAAACTCATGAAGTTGGATTTTATTGCCTTCTAGTTGTACCGCGATAACGCTAAGATATTTATCGGTTAATTCCTGAGGCAAATCAATAAAAATTATACCTGGTACGCTACTCCACCAGGCTTTCATTTTTATATCATAATTCAACTTAGTACCCTTGCCAACTACCCAAATATTCTCAATCTTATTTTTAATTCCCTTAAGGATTATTGGTCCTTTTGGATTACCTTCAACAAAGATATACAGTATCTTGCCATTGGCAGAAATAGTGCTGGGGCCTGAATAATATTCCCTGGGAATACCTGCTTTGGTTCCAAAAATTGCTTTGTTATGCTTTTTATTCCAGTTTCCTATTTCCATTAAAATATTTTCCTGCTCTTCAGGAATGCTGCCATCAGCCCTGGGACCAATATCCAGCAGCAAATTACCTCCCATGGAAATTACATCAGCAAATATTCGTATTACTTCATAGGGAGTTTTAT
Source organism: Marinilabiliales bacterium (assembly GCA_002869315.1). Lineage (GTDB taxonomy): Bacteria > Bacteroidota > Bacteroidia > Bacteroidales > F082 > BM524. The sequence goes on from PKTD01000275.1 coordinate 19,939, forward strand.
AATTTTTGTCGTTTTGCTGATATCCCCATGAATCATTCATGGTCATACACAATTCCCATAGTTTATCTTTAGGCTTGTGAATTGGTAAACCTTGTTCAGGTGTTGCATAATCGCCATAACCCTGCAACCTACTGTTAATGATTATGTTATTGTTTTTTTGATGGAGTAGTTCACGTATTTCAGGGGCTTTCCATTTTTCTGCCGATTGTTCCCAGTCGCCATCAAACCACATTAAATCCGGATTATAATTATCCATGACTTCAGTTATCTGACCCATATTAAATTTCACAAATTTATTCCACTTAACACTATCATTTTCATAGCGTTTTTCTTCTCTTGTGAAGTTTGGGTAATTGTCGTTAGACCAATCGAGAAGGCTAAAATAAATACCTGTTTTAAGCCCTTCCTTACGCAGAGCCTTTATAAAAGGATTTATTAAATCCCTGTGGGCAGGAGTTTTTTTAATCACATTCAAATCACTGAATTTACTGTCCCATAATGCTACCCCATCATGATGTTTGGATGTTATAACGGCATATTTTGCTCCGCTATTTTTTATGAGTTTAGCCCATTGCTTAGGTTTATAGTTTTCAGCATTAAAGCCGGATAATTGTTTCATATAATCCTCATATGAGATATAGCCATTATAAAACGACCATGATTCATCAATTCCGTTTACAGCATAAATTCCCCAATGTATGAATATCCCAAGTTTGGCATCGGCAAACCATTGGAATTTAGTAGTATCTGTATCAATCTGACAGTAATTAAATTTAGGTGTCAGAAACAATGAAACAATTAATAATATGATTAATGACTTTATTTTCATGATGCTTACAATTTTACGGAACTTATTTCAAAAACAACAGCATATTTAGATGGAGTGTTGTTCTGATATTTCTCGGGGATATGTATGATAATACTATCTTTTACTTGTTTCCACTTTAACTTTTTACCAGTTCCCAAAAGTTTAATTTTTGTTTTACTGCTACTTTCAAAAGATGATATTTTTATTTCTGCAGGAAGTTCATTTAGGCTTTCCTCCATTAAATAAATGGCATAAATACTATTTCCGTTTTGAGTAAAACAAATATTTTTTTCCTTATAAGGAGAAATTGCGTTGGTGTTGTATATGGCTTCACTGTTTATTTTCATCCACTTGCCTATTTCATTTAAAAGGTCATACGCACCCTCATCCCAATTACCCTCCGGACTGGGGGCAATATTCAACAAAAGATTACCTCCTTTCGCAACTATATCAACAAGCATATTTATGGCCTTATGCCCGCTCATATATTTTGCATTTGGCACCCACGACCATCCACCTCCTGCAATAATGCAAGATTCCCACGGATAGGGTAATGCCTCCTTAGGGACTTGATTTTCAGGAGTTAAATAATTTTGATTTTTACCTTCCACGGCTCTGTCGACAACAATTAAGCCTGGTTGTTTTTGTCTCGCTTTTTCAACCAGTTCATCCATTCGAATATCCTGATTTACGATGCCGCTTTTTATAAATCCCGATTTCGATTTCCCTGCTCTTTCAGAATAGAAATCTTCCATATCTTCTTTCGACTGTTTTGCCACCCAGCCTCCATCCAGCCAAAGGATATCTACTTTTCCATAATCACTCATTAACTCGATAATCTGGCCCTGTGTAAACTGAACAAATTTTTCCCACCTTTCGGGATATTCTTCCGGGTCATAATTCACATTTCTATCCTTGGGCGGAAAATAAGGGTCCCAATAATTATCATTATGCCAGTCGGGTTTTGAAAAATATGCTCCCGTCCAAAGTCCTTCACTTCTGAATGCTCGAAAAACCTCTTTAGTGATATTTGCTTTAGGATTTATATGGAAAGGGCATGCGCTATCAGTAATCTTATAATCGGTTAACTGGGTATCGAACATACTAAATCCATCATGATGTTTTGTGGTGAAAACAACGTATTTCATGCCTGCATTTTTTGCGGCTTTTGCCCATTTTTCAGGATTGAATTTTACGGGATTAAAAGTTGTTTTCAGGTTTTCATATTCCTTTACATATTCAAAATAGTTATCAGGATTGCTTCCTTTTTTTCTTTCGCACCAGCCATAATCTTCGGGGCATATCGACCACGACTCAACTATTCCCCACTGGCTGTATGCACCCCAATGCATAAGCAAACCAAATTTTAAGTTTTGCCATTGTTCGAGTTTCTCCAAAACCAGACTATCGGTTTCAGGGACATAATTTTGTGGCTCATGTTGGGGGAATGCCTGTAATGTAATAAGTATAGAAATTACGGCTATGGTAAAGCGTTTCATAATGTTTGATTTTGATGGCTAAAATTACAAACATTATTGAATACTAAAATATGGAAATTAAAATGATAACATTTAATTTTTTACCCCATACTTAATCATTAGCTTTTTTATAGTAGCTGAATCATTTTTGATAATGCCTATTGATTTCCACTCTTTATATTCGGCATCCGATAGAAATTCACTATCAATAATTTCTGTTCCTAAAGGTGAATTTCCGTTGAGCGATATTTTATTCAGTTTAAAACTTACCTTATTTAATCTGTCTAATCTTTCCTCCAGTTTTTGGATTTCCTTTTTAGCCCGGCGTTTAACAATATAATCAGGGAAATAGTTTTTTTCATAATATTTCTTCCAGTCGTAATAGGATATATTTTCCTTTTCTCTGTCAGATTCATGATAGCATGTATATTTATTGGCAGTTACAGTAAACTCATATAAACTGTCGTAAACCTTAGTAAACCAATTATCGTATAAATCATTTAATGCAAAGCCATCCAGGTTTTTTATATTATGATTTACAATTGCAGAGCCCTCTGTTTTAATGTTGTAATCGATACACCAATAATATTTTTTGTAAGGATATTTTTTGATTTTCACATAACTCAACTCTTTGTTTTCTATTTCTCCCATTTCCACATGGGATTTTCTAACTATCACTTGTAAGTCGGATGTGTCAATAATAATATTGGCCTGCATTTGTTTCTTTAGTAACTCATTTCTGTATTTCCACATATTAGCCTCTTCAGAGAAGAATTCTCCAAAGGTTTGTAATTCGGAAGTATCCCTTTTTAAACCTATTGATGCCATTTCTTTTTCAGCAATTCCGGCCTTTATTATCATCTCTTTCGACTGCTCCAAAATATATTCTTTCTGACGAATATCCAGAGTATCAGTATTATTTACAATTTTCAGGTAATCTTCATATCCTTTGGTATTTACTTTTTCATCCATTATATCTGCACAGGAAGAGATAATTAATCCTAGAACAATAAACAAGTACAATTTCTTCATAAGACACTGAAATTTAAATTAGTGTATAAAGTTATTTCAAAATTTCTGTTTTCAAAAAATTTGCAGTCTATGGGGGCTTATTTATTTTGGTTTTAAATAAGAATTAGATACCAGCAAGTTTAGTATATAAACGAAATAGATCATTATTAGAACTATTAAAGCCAGCATCTAATAATTGGTTGAAATAAACTATTATTAAAACTAGCATTTTTAAGACATAAATTGCGAACCCTATTGAACTTACTTGACAATGGGAACTTCAAACCTTACCTTTACAATGAAATTCAAGATTATAGACACATCTTCACAAGTTGAATTTATATTTCTTTTTATTTCATTTAGGGGTAATTTTAAAAATTAAAAAATGGCAAAAAATTATCGTTTAACAGGAATTCCAGCTTGGGCATTGTCTTTAATAGCCTTATTTGTCTTATTTATACCTCTTTTTTTACTTGATAACAGTAAAAACGAAGCATTTCAAATAGGAGGATATATACTCTGCATTTTTATATCCTCTCTAGCATCATTTGTTATATGCAGGGCACACCCAAAAAGTGTTTTGTATACACCAATAATTATTAATGCACTGGGCGTCATTGCCATAATAGTATATTTTTTTACGGATTTGTCAGAAATATCTGAAGTATTGTTTTGGGGAATTAGTATGACATTATCATTTACTGGAGCAGTTATGGGTGCAAGAATAGGACGAAAAAGAATCAATTAATCTTTTTTAGCGTATTTATTGATTAAAAATTTGTTGAAAATTTGCCTATTTCAACTCAGAAAAGCAACCCTATTGGATTGCTTTTTATTTTGATTACTACTCTTCTCTCCGATACCTCGGGATGGACCATGGACACCCTGATTAATCGCGAATTATAGTTACTCTAACCAATTGAACAAAATAATTAGATTGTAAGTAGTTTTGAATTATTCTTTTTTTAGCATCATTTGTTTGTCCAACATAGTATTTGTCAGATGTTTTTGAGTAAAATATATAAACCTAATAGGTCATGATTAAAACAAAAAAGGTCAACCATTACTTGATTGACCTTTTTCTGCTCCTCCTCTAGGACTTGAACCTAGGACACCCTGATTAACAGTCAGGTGCTCTAACCAACTGAGCTAAGGAGGATTGTTTCCTTAAAAACAGGGCGCAAAAATAAACATTATTTTTATTGTACAATGAGTTTTGCAAAAAAAATTAAAAAAATTTCCTAATATTTTAGTTTTCATAAACTATTCACAAATTGTGAAAAACTCATAATAAAAAATCTTCTGAACTTGCTGCTATTGTTATACTTTTACTTATCAAACTTAATCTATAATCGTTGATGTATAAGCAAAGGCCATATAAGTCGGCTTATTTACTTCTTTTAATTTTTCTGTTTTTGTCGCTTTCGGCATTAACACA
>PKTD01000028.1 GCA_002869315.1 Marinilabiliales bacterium
CCCCCCCATTAATGGCTAATGACCAAAAAAAAAGGGACGCCAAAGCGCCCCTTTATTTATTAGGATATATGATTAATTAATCAATAATATCAATGCTTCGTTTTACAAAATCGGTAAGTTCTTTTCCCTTAAGGAGATTTTTGGAAAGTCTTGCCAAATCATAAACCTGCTTAATAAGTTTATCTTGTGATTCTTCAGCCTCTTCCTTTAATATCTTTCCAATCAAAGGATTATTAACGTTAACTACCATTTCATAAGTGTCTGGTAAGCCTCCAAGGCCCATCATACCACTTCCACCTCCTATGGCTTCCATGTCTTTCATACGACGCATGAACTCATTCTGCATAATCATTACAGGCATATCAGTTTCACTCATGTTTTCGAAAACCACATTATATGCTTTTGCATCTATATTTCTTTCGAAAGCCTTTTTAACATCTTCCTTCTCCTTATCATCAAGTTTTGATGGTGCTTCATCTTCTTTATTGATAAGTTTATCGATTGTATTTGAATCTACTCTGGCGAAACTTGAGTTTTCAAATTTCTGTTCCAGGTTGTTGATAAAATGACTGTCGAGTGCACCATCCAATACAAGCACATCGTAACCTCTTTCCTTTGCTGTTTCAATGTAAGAGTATTGCTCATCAACATTAGTGGCATATAGATATACTAGTTTTTTGTCCTTGTCTTTTTGTGTTTTTTCGATATGCTTTTTATACTCCTCGAATGTGAAGTATTTATCATCGGTATTCTTGAGAAGAGCAAATTTCTCTGCTTTATCATAGAACTTTGGTTCTGATATCATTCCGTATTCGATAAATATCTTAATGTCATCCCATTTCTTTTCAAAACCTTCACGATCTTTCTTAAAAATTTCAGCAAGTTTATCGGCTACCTTCTTGTTTATATAAGAAGATATCTTTTTTACATTGCTGTCGCTTTGCAGGTATGAACGACTAACATTGAGAGGAATATCCGGAGAGTCAATAACACCATGTAAAAGAGTAAGGAAGTCAGGTACAATGCCTTCCACTGAATCGGTTACAAACACCTGATTACTATATAATTGTATCTTGTTTCTTTGTAATTCATAATCCTTTTTCACCTTTGGGAAATAAAGTATTCCTGTTAAGTTGAAAGGATAATCTACATTTAGATGTATGTGGAAAAGAGGCTCGTCAAAATTATAAGGATAAAGTTCGCGATAGAAATTTTTATAATCCTCATCTTTTGAATCTGCTGGTTTGCTCTTCCACAAAGGATTTGGATTGTTTATAATTTTTGGTCGCTCAACTTCTTTTGTTTTTTGATTTCCATCTTTATCTTTCTCACCTTCAATTGGCTCCTGGATTTTTTCCATGCCAAACTGAATTGGTACAGGCAGGAACTTACAATATTTAGTAAGTAGTTCATTTACTTTATGATCTTCAAGGAATTCTTTATTTTCATCATCTATATGTAGTATGATTTCTGTTCCTCTGTCATTTTTGTCAATTTCTTCAAGAGTATATGAAGGGCTACCATCACATTCCCAGTGTACTGCTTTTGTGGAGCCGCCTTTTTTATAAGTTTTTGTTTTAATTTCAACAAGTTCGGAAACCATGAATGAGGAATAAAACCCTAATCCAAAATGACCAATAATGGCATTACTTTCTGCTTCCGATTTGTTTTTGAATTTCTTTACAAACTCTTCGGCACTGGAAAAGGCTATCTGGTTGATGTATTTTTCTACTTCATCTTTTGTCATACCTATACCACGGTCGGTAATAGTTATGGTCTTCTTCTTTTTATTTACATCAACATGGATAGTTAAATCACCAAGATCGTCTTTCACTTTACCCATAGATGCCAGAGTTTTAAGTTTTTGAGTGGCATCAACGGCATTCGAAATTATCTCTCTTAAAAATATTTCATGATCTGAATACAGAAACTTTTTGATAATCGGAAAGATGTTTTCCGTTTTAATGTCAATATTTCCTTTTTGCTTAGTCATTGTTAAAAATTTTATGTTTTGCATTGAGTTTTACAAAGCATATGCCAATGGGAGGGAAGTGACAAAATGTCAATTATTTCTAGGGTGAAAATCTAAAATCGCTTTTCGTAAATCATCAGTATTCAAATGCGTATAGATTTCAGTTGTTATAATTGATGAATGACCAAGTAATTGTTGTACAACTCTTAAATCGGCACCGCCCTGAACAAGGTGAGTGGCAAAGGAATGGCGAAAGGTATGCGGACTTATATCTTTATGTATTCCGGCAATTTCGCAAAATTTCTTAATCATAATAAATATCATTTGTCTGCTTAATTTGCTACCTCTTCTGTTTAAAAACAATATATCGTCATGTCCTTTTTTTATGTTAAGTATATTTCTATAATTATCAACATATAAATGGATTTGCTTTTTGGCAATTTCACCAAGGGGTACTAGGCGCTGTTTATTTCCTTTTCCTGTTACTATTAAAATATTGTTTTTAAAATCAATTTCTGATAATTTAAGATTAACCAACTCACTAACTCTTAAACCACTTCCGTAAAGTAATTCGATAATTGCCCTGTTTCTTTGTCCTTCTGCAGTAGATAAATCGATAGATTTTATTATGTTCTCAATTTCTTCGATGCTTAGAATATCAGGTAATTTTCTTCCAAGTCTGGGGGCTTCCAGAAATTGAGTAGGATTATTTTCAATTTCTTTCTCCAGTAACAAATATTTATAAAATGCCTTCAATCCTGAAATTATCCTGGCCTGAGAATATGCTCCAAATTCCATTTCATTAATAAAGCCTATGAAACTCTTAAGATCATCTAAATCAATGGTTTTTAATGTTTTTTTAATATCTTTTTCTTCCAGAAATGAGTTTAATAATTCCAGATCATGCAAATATGCTTCAATGGTATTTGGAGATAAATTTCTTTCCAGTTGAAGATAAGTTTTAAAGCCGTTTCTGTAAGTCTTGTATTGCAAAATATTTTTTTTCGCCTATGAATGCAAATATATGTAAATAGCTTTCTTAATTAAAGATAAAGATGTATTTTTGTTATTTCCAGAAAATTGATGAAATAAATCAAATTGAATATATTTAAACTTATTAAGAAATGGTAGATTTTACTTTAGAGCCGCATCAGATAGAGATACGGGAAAAAACCAGGGAATTCGCGAATAATTATATGAAACCTAATGCCAGGAAGTATGATGGATTGGCAGAATTTCCATGGGATATTGTCAAACAGGCATATAAAGATGGAATGATGAACGGACCTATGTCGAAAGAATTTGGTGTTCATAATCATAGCATACTTGAAAGTGCAATAGTATCCGAAGAATTTGGTGCAGGATGTGTGGGTATCGGGATTTGTCTTGATGCAAATACATTGGCTTTAACTCCCTTGTATTTGGGTGCCAGTGAAGAACAAAAGAAGCGTTTTTTCGGACAAATTGTTGAAGAGCAAAGTGTTGCCGCCTATGCATTAACAGAGCCTAATGCAGGGTCTGACGTAGCTGGAATTAAAACACAGGCTATTTTACATGGTGATAAATACTTGTTGAATGGTCATAAGCGCTTTATTACCAATGGTGCTGTTTCCAGTTTTATTACCGTTTTCGCACTTACTAATCCTGAGAAGGGTGCCAGAAGTTTAACGGCTTTTGTAGTACCTACGGATTCACCTGGTGTTGAGATAGTTTCAAATATGAATAAAATGGGACAAAAGGCATCTGTCCAAACCGAGTTTAAATTTCATGATGTGGAAGTACCTGTTGAAAATAGAATAGGTGGAGAAGGTCAGGGATTTTTATTGGCAATGAAAACTTTTGAGCGTACACGTACTGGTGTTGCTGCACTAAGTTTAGGAAATGCACGTGAAGCATACGAAACTGCAAAAAACTGGGCAAAAAACAGAATCCAGTTTGGA
>PKTD01000082.1 GCA_002869315.1 Marinilabiliales bacterium
TAACAAATACTGAATCTGTTGTCAGATTAATTAGTTCCAGGGCAATACCATTAATATTATCTTCCAAAGGAGTAATTATTACACTGCTGTTGGCCTGAATTGTTCCATTATCAGTATCAATATTTTCAATATCTATAATGTAATGAATAGCATGCAAGCTGTCGCCAATATTTTGGGAATACGTTATTGTAAATGACAATAGCAAAATTATTCCGATTATATATTTTTTCATAAATAATATTTAAAAAGTAAAATTATATAAATATGCCATTATTGATAAGAAACTTTTATTTTTCAAGTTTTAGCAATCTGCCAGATCCCGCAATGTCTTGTGAAATATTAATGGGATCACCTTTATAAAAAACATTTCCTATGCCACTTATTGACACAGACAAGGTTCTGTTAACATAAACATAAACATCATTGCTAGAACTATTATTAATATAACAAAACTCAGTATTCATGTCTCTCAAATCAGTTAATCCCCAACTTGCCGAATAAACCTGAGTTACTTGGGCCCTTCCACTAATTTTAATATCCGCGGTACCGTAATGAATTGCTGTTTTGAGAAAAGGTGTAACACTGAGTAAATCTATACTTCCTGCACCTTCATAAACATCAATTTTCAGGCTATCACTGTATAGCGTATCGCTACAGTTTATGTCGCCTATAGACCTATAACTTACAGACATTAAGTCTTTTACAAATACCTTTGCAGTTATTTCTTTACTAAAATCTCTTACCCAATTACATGAGTTGGTATTGCTCAGTTCTAAAGTATCCCCTGTTTGATAACTATTTATTTTGTTTAAAAGATTTTTTCCTGCAGTAATTTCAATACCATTTGAATCTGATGGTATAAGCATTAAATTAATATTGTCGCGTAAAATTATATTGGAAACACTATTCAACTCCCTAAATTCTGTGGTAATTTCTCCGGTACTTTTAAAGCAGTCGCCCAAGTCCTTTTTACAGGATTGTATTCCCAATGAAATAAATAAAATAAATAGAAAATTTAATATCCGCATTTGATTATCAATTACTGCAAAATTAAATTTTGTTTGATGAAAAGACAGTTTTTAAACAAATAATTTTACACTAGAATTATCTAAGGTTTATCAACAAGTCAATTAGTGCTCAGGTTTTTAGGAATATTAAATTAAACTCGATTGCCCGATAACGAACAGCCTTGTTTATAAATTGAACAGCACGGATTGTTAATAATTTAACATAAATTAATTATTTATTTGAATTTCAGTGTATTATATTTGTGGCATGTTTTTGGATGCGTGATATCCTATTAATACCAAAAAACTAATATAATGAATAGAAAAGGTTTATTTCTCTTAATAGTTTTCGGGCTTTTATTTTTTAGTGTAGCCATATTAGCACAAAAACAATGGACACTTGAAGAGTGCATTAATTATGCTTCAGAAAACAATTTATATATCAAGCAAAGTCAATTAAATGTAGAAGCAGCAGATCACGATTTATTACAAAGTAAACTTGGAATTTTGCCAAGCGTAAATGCCTCTACCTCACAGAATTTCGGTTGGGGTCGTTCACCGGATCCACAAACAAATTTATATGCTACTCAGCAAACTCAACGTACTTTTTTTGATATAAGTTCCGACGTTACTCTGTTCAATGGTTTGCAACAGGTAAATACAATTAGGAAAGCGCAATTTGATTATCTGGCAGCAAAATATGATTCCGATAAACTCAGAAATGACATGTCATTAAATGTTGCGTCAGCATATTTATTGATTCTATTCAATATTGAGTTGGTAAACAACTCGCAACGACAAGTTGACATATCAAAAGAGCAGATTGCCAGGACAAAAAAACAGGTTGATGCAGGAGCTCTCGCAAAAGGTAACCTATACGATATTGAAGCACAAAGTGCTTCTGAAGAGGCAAACCTCATATCCAATAAGAATAAACTAATGCTGGCCTATCTCGATTTAATGCAACTGCTCGATTTAGAAGCTTCAAAAGAATTTGATATTGAAAAACCAGTTTTAGAGATAAAAGCATCTCCCAGCTTATTACCTGCTGAAATGATTTATAATAAGTCACTTTCACTAATGCCTGAAATTAAAAGCGCAGAACTAAAACTGCAAAGCGCAGGAAGAACACTAGCTTTATCAAAAGGAGCCAGAAGTCCAAGGATATTCGCTTCCGGATCATTCGGAACTTTATATTCCGACCAGATACTTGAGAATCTAGCTGGACCTTGAGAAATTCCAATTTATGGAGATACACGCCCTTTTAGCGATCAATTTGTTGACAACAGAAGTGGTTCTCTAATGTTTGGACTTTCAATACCAATTTATAATGGTTTCCAGGTATCTACAAATATCAAGAAATCAAAGATATATTATGAAAATGCAAATATCGAACTACAATTGGAAAAAGATATTTTGCGAAAGAATATAGAATCGGCTTATGCCGATGCCTTGGGAGCATATCAAACTTATGTGGCTCGAAAAAAATCTGCCGAAGCTTTGACAGAATCATTCAAATATACAGAAGAGAAATTCAATGTGGGAATGGTTAATGCTACAGATTATAATGTTGCAAAAATACAATTGGCAAATGCTGAATCAGATCTTTCTTCTGCCAAATTCGACTATATTTTCAAAACGAAAATTTTAGATTTTTATCTTGGCAAACAGTTAACCTTAACTGATATTGCGAGCATTTCAGAATAATTTCGAAAAAACTATCTTCTTACAACATTTACTATTAAATTTACAGTTTGATAAAAGGTAAAATTTATTGATATGGCAAAGCCCGGCAAAAAAAAGGTTTGGATAATTGTAGCAATCTCCCTTCTACTGGTAATACTTATCGCACTTGCGATACAAAAAGGGAAGAGTTCAAAGGCAACCAAGGTTGCAACCGAAACGGCTGAACTCAGAACCTTAGTAGAAACGGTTTCGGCAAATGGCAAAATACAACCTGCCAAGGATATTAAAATTAGCCCTTATATTTCTGGAGAGGTAGTAGAACTATTTGTTAAAGAGGGTGATTATGTTGAAAAGGGTCAACAACTTGCAAAGATAGATCCTGAAATATATATCTCCACTTTTGAAAAAATAGAGGCCTCTCTAAAAACAGCACAGGCCAATGAAGCCAACGCAAAGGCAAGGCTTGCCCAAAGCAAATCTCAGTTCACTAAAGCAAAACTTGATTACGAGAGGAGCAAAACCCTTTTTGAAAAGGACGTTATTTCACAGGCTGATTTCGATGCTGCAACATCATCATATGAAGTTGCAAAAGCAGACGTTTCTGCGGCCGATGAAAGTTATAAAGCCAGCAAATTTCAGGTTAGTAGTGCACGAGCCTCTGTAAAAGAAGCCAGGGAAAATCTCAAAAGAACAAGCATTTATGCACCAAATGATGGCACTGTTTCAAAACTAAGTGTTGAAGTTGGAGAAAGGGTTACCGGAGCATCACAATTCTCTGCCGGAACAGAAATAATGCGAATTGCCAATCTGGATATTTTGGAAGTTAATGTTGAGGTTAATGAAAACGATATTGTTAGAGTTACACTTCAGGATACCGCAATTATTGAGGTAGATGCCTATCTTGATAAAGAATTTAAAGGGATAGTTACTGAAATAGCCACATCTGCCAATACGGTGGGTGTTAGTGCTGACCAGGTAACCAATTTTGATGTTAAAATAATGATGTTAAAATCATCATATGAGAGTTTAATTAATGAAAATAGTGCAATAGCATCTCCTTTTCGTCCTGGAATGTCAGCAACGGTTGAAATTCAAACCGAAACTGCTCCTAATATTCTGACGGTCCCTATACAAGCGGTAACTACCAGAGCGGATACTACAGGTAGGATTAAAACTTTCAGAGAACGTCGAGAAGAAAGCCAGGGTAAGGAAGAAGAAACAGCTACCAATTCGAAAGAAGAGGTTATGGAGTTTGTTTTTGTGTATATCGATGGTATTGCTAAGCTTAAAAAGGTAGAAACTGGCATACAGGATAATACATATATTCAGATCATCAGTGGTATAGAAGCAGGTGAGGATATTATAGTTTCTCCTTATAGGGCAGTCTCAAAAACATTGAAAAACAATGATGAAGTTGAAAAAGTAGATAAGGAAGAGTTGTTTAAAGTAGAAGATTAATGGCAGTTATTTTAAATATAGAGACTTCAACACAGGTTTGCTCCGTTTCAATCTCAGTGGATGGCAAAACCAATGCGGTAAAAGAGTCGCATACCAAGAATTCCCATGCAGAATTACTCACAATTTTTGCTCAGCAGTTATTGAGTGATGAGGGTTATGCTTTTAATGAATTAGATGCCATTGCTGTTAGTAAAGGTCCTGGATCATATACAGGCTTAAGAATTGGTGTTTCTACTGCCAAAGGCTTGTGCTATTCACTTAATAAACCCTTAATAGCCATTACCACTCTTGATGCAATGGCTGCAGGCATGGTTGCCCGTATGCAAAATGAAGACCTTGGTAATACTCTATTTTGTCCGATGATAGATGCCCGTAGAATGGAAGTGTATTCTGCTCTTTATCACCCTGATTTAAGTATGCAACGTAAAATTTTGGCGGAAATAATTGATGAAAACTCTTTTCAGGAAGAATTTAAAGACCATAGAATAATTTTTGGGGGTGATGGGGCTCCCAAATGTGCGGATATTTTAAGTTTAAATAATAATGCTCATATTTTAGAAGATTTCTTATGCAGTTCATCTTTTATGGGGCAATTATCAGAACAGAAATTCAGAGAAAAAGACTTTGAAGATGTTGCCTATTTTGAGCCATTTTACCTTAAAGATTTTGTTGCCGGGATACCAAGGGTAAAAGGACTTAAATAATAGGCTGTTGGTCTTAGACAACTATCAAAAAAACTCAACAATTTAATTTGAATAAAGGCTTTAGGATATTAGTTATTCCGCATTTGCCACTAATTCTGTATTTTCTTAATATTTATTAAGTAATTTAAATATGCCCTTTTAATTTCATATTTTCGTAGAAATTAATAGCCAATATTTATGAAGTCACAGGAAAAATTTATTAATCATTATGAAAATGGTTTTATGCCATGGGTGCATAAAAACCCTGATTTTAATCTTGTGGAAATGGTTGATAATTGGCCCATAAAAGCCTGCAAAGCACTTGAAATTGGTTGTGGTACCGGAGTGGATTCCATCTGGTTAAAACAAAAAGGTTTTGATATAAAAGCTATTGATGTTTCTCCCATCGCTATTAAGCTGGCTAATGAGAATGCTGAAAATGTTGAACATAAACCAAATTTTGAGGTCTTCGATTTTCTCACTGATGATTTACCAAGAAGTGAATATGATTTTGTTTTCGACAGAGGGGTTTTTCATGGAAATGACAACCTTACAGACAGAAAAATAATGGCCGAAAAAGTTTCTAATACCTTAACTGATGACGGACTCTGGTTATCATTAATCGGAAATAGCGATGGAGAAAAGACTGATCCAGGCCCTCCACTAAGGTCTGCAACTGAGGTAGTTACAGCCATCGAGCCTTTTTTTAAGATACTTGCCATAAGGGCAAGTCATTTTGGTAATGATATGGAAAATCCTTCCAGAATTTGGGTATGCCTAATGAGAAAACGTTAAATTTAAATCTGAAAATAAAAAATAAAATGGAAAAATTTATAGCATATAACCCTGTTAAACTTCACTTTGGGAAAGATGTAGTTAACGGATTGGGAAAGGCTGCATCTGCCTACGGAAAAAAAGTACTTTTTATTTATGGAAAAGGTTCTGTAAAGAAATATGGTTATTACGATACTGTTAAAAAGCAGTTGGCTGATGAAGGACTGGAAATTATTGAATTTTCAGGCATTAAGCCAAATCCTTTGATAGAGGATGCTCGTGATGCAATGAATATAGGTCTTGATAATAAGGTAGATATGATAGTTGCACTTGGCGGTGGAAGTGTTATAGATACTGCCAAAATGGTTGGATTGGGAATAGCCAATAATACCGACCCATGGTTATATATGACTCATCAGGAGCAGCCAACTAAAAATATTCCATTATTAAATGTTTTAACATTGGCCGCAACTGGAACTGAAATGAACGCTGCAGCAGTATTACAAAATCATGAAAGTGGACAAAAAATAGGTTATGTACATCCATTAAGTTTTCCAGCGGAATCATTTCTTGATCCAACTTTTACTATTTCAGTACCTCAAGACTATACTGCATATGGAATTATTGACCTCATTGCACATTCTTTGGAAGCTTATTTTGGTAAAGGAGAGCCTGCAGTAATAGATGAAATTACATTTGCTATTATTAAAGATGCCATTAATAATGGTGAAAAATTACTAAAACATCTTGATGATTACACCTTAAGGGAAGCAATTATGCTGGATGCTACTCTTGCTCTCAACGGACTTACCGTTTATGGGAAATTTAGCGGGGACTGGGGTGTTCACTCCCTGGGGCATGAAATCTCCTTGCTTTTCGACACTGCTCATGGTGCTACTTTAAGTATTGCTTATCCGGCATGGTTAAAACTTCATAGCAATAAAATTCCTGACAGAATTATTAAATTGGGAAAAGCCCTATTTGGAGTGCATACCGTAGAAGATACCATCAGAGAACTGGAAAATACATTTGTTAGATTACAATCACCTATCCGCCTGTCTAATATTAATCTGGGTGAAAAGGATGCTACAGAATTATTGTCTCAGTATAATAAAAACAGTGTCTCTGGAATCCATCATCAATTAAGTGAAAAAGATTATGATAAACTGGTTGGATTCATGAGATAATGGAAAATCTTGAAATAAAAGTTCGAAAAGGTAATGGCGATTTAGTTCCTTTTGAAGTGGAAAAATTAAAAGGTGCTTTGACTAATTCAGGAGCCTCCAAACATGAAATAGAAAAGGTAATAAACCACCTTAAACCTTTGCTTTTTGATGGAATAAGTACAAAAAAAATATACCGTTTAGCCTATACTTTTCTTAAAAAGCATAGCAGTCGTGCTGCTGGTAAGTACAGATTAAAAAAGGCAATCTTTGAACTTGGCCCTACCGGTTATCCATTTGAAAAGTTTATTGCCAAACTATTTGAATCCGACGGCTATGAGGCTGTTTCCGGAGTGCTTATGAAAGGCAGATGTGTTCAGCATGAAGTGGATGTCGTTGCCCAAAAAGGCAATAAAAAATACATGGTGGAATGCAAATTTCACAGCGACAGTAGGGCAAAAAGTGATGTTAAAGTTGCACTTTATATTCAGTCTCGTTTTCTTGATCTTAGCAGTCAATGGGCTGAAAATGAAAAAAACAACATGACTTATAGGGGTATGATAGTTACTAATACCCGCTTTACTAACGACGCCCAAACATTTGGAGAATGTGTTGGCTTAAAAGTTGTTTCATGGGATTATCCACCGGGGAATAGTTTAAAAAATTGGATTGACCGTTCAGGTTATCACCCTATTACTTCCTTATCATCATTAAGAAAAAATGAAAAGCAATTCCTGCTTGAAAAGGGGATTGTATTATGCAGTCAGTTGAAAGATGATTTTAAGGTGTTAAATGGATTATCACTGAGTTCTTCAAGGAAGAATAATATAAAAAGGGAGACTCTGGATTTGCTTTCGTAAGTTTTTTCTGGTAAAGAGTATAAGTTAATGAAATTGCCGCTAAGCAGAAGAATTATTTTCTAAATTATTCATAACAGTTTTTTTAAAATCATCCAGGCTGAGAGAATTATTTACGTTAAACTCACCTATTTGTGTTCGTCTTAATTCTGTAAGAAAAGCCCCTTTCCCCATTTTTTCACCAAGATCCCTGACAAGGCTTCTTATATATGTGCCTTTTGAACAACTTACAGCAAAGTCGATATTAGGTAAGTTTATATTAAAAACCTGAAAATAGTTAATCCGCACATCTCTTGGCTTTAGTTCTACTTCTTCATTTTGGCGAGCATATTTAAATGCCCTTTTACCTTTGATTTTTATTGCTGAGAACTTTGGTGGAATTTGTTGTATGTCGCCTTCAAATGATTTAGCAACTTGTGACAAATTATCAATATCTACATCAGAAATATCAAATTCATTATCAATTTCAGTCTCTTTATCGAAGGATGGGGTAGTAGCACCAAAATGCATTGAACCTACATAAACTTTATCCATTCCCTGATATTCATCAATTTTTTTGGTGAATCTACCAGTACAAATAATTAAAAGACCAGTAGCCAGAGGATCCAGAGTGCCTGCATGTCCTACTTTAAGTTTTTTCCAACCATAAACTTTTCTTAGAAAACCTCTCAAATGATTTACCACATCGAATGATGTCCATTCGTAGGGCTTATCGATAAGGATTACTTCACCTTGCTGAAAATCAAAATTATGATCAGACATTATTATACTAAAAAGGTATATGTAATTGCTATGGTGCCAATAATAAAACAATATATGGCAAACCAACTAAGTTTGGCTTTCTTTACCAATGCTATCATCCACGTACAAGCTAAAATACCTGTTATAAATGCACTTATAAAACCAGTACCTAATGGGATTAACTGATCAGAGGAATAAACTATTTCTCCTGACATTAAATCTTTGGCCATAGCTCCTAGAATTAATGGAACAACCATTAAAAAAGAGAACCTTGCCGCTTTCGACCTGTCGATTCCTAATATTACGCTAGTGGATATTGTGGCTCCTGAGCGAGAAATGCCAGGAATAATTGCTATTGCCTGGGATATACCAATAATAATCGAATCCCAATTACCAACTCCTTTGCTTGTTGTTTTAGCCCTATCAGCCAGAAGTAATAATACAGCTGTTACTAATAGCATGGAACCAACAAGTAACAATCTGCCTCCAAAAAGGGCCTCTATTTCATCATTAAAAAATACACCTACTATGCCCGCCGGAATCATGGAGATAATAATCTTCAATGAGAATTTTGTTTGCTCATTCCATTTAAACTGAAATAAGCCAATAAATATTTCCAATAAATCTTTACGAAAAACAACTATGGTGCTCAATGCTGTTGCAGCATGTAAAACAACCGTCATTAACATACTTTCTTCAGGTAAACTGGTATCGCCAAGAATAAACTTAGCAATTTCAAGATGACCACTACTGCTTACGGGTAAAAATTCGGTAAGTCCTTGAATTATTCCCAATACTATTGCCTCTAACCAATCCATAGTTATTTCTTAGGTCGTTTCATAATTGCATAGAACTCAACTACGAAACCGGCAATAATTAATATGGGAGCCAGGGTTAATCTTTGGAAATTAAATAGCGAATAACTGAAAACGTCAGGGTCATCACTACCGCCGCCAACCATTAAAATCAAGCCTGCCAATATAAGGCCTAAGCCAATTATTAGAAATTTATAGTTTTCACGACCAAAAACAAATTCTTTCTTGTTCTCCAAATCTTTAGTATTAGCCATTTTATTAATTTTCGTCAAAAATAAATGAAAATCCTTAATTGAACTTTTTATTCAGGATTTTAATTAACAAATCTTATGATTATTAAGCATATAATCTGTCGGAATCCATCCTTAAATATTTGCTAACAGCCGAAGCAGTTGATAATCCTGTTAATATCAAACCACTCAATAATATTGCTGTAAATAAATAAATCAATGTCAAATTATCCGAAATAAGTCTTAATTCGGGAATATTTTGCCTAAGTATTTCGATAACTCCCACAAGTAGTAAGAATGCAATGGCAGAACTTATGGCACCTTGAAGTACTCCCTTCAAAACAAAGGGTTTTCTTATGAAAGCTTCAGTAGCACCAACTAATTGCATACTCCTGATAATAAATCTTTTGGAGTAAACTGATAATCGTATTGTATTATTTATCAAGGCTATTGCAATTATCAATAGTAGAATACTAAATCCCAACATTACCAATCCTATTTTACGCAGGTTTTTATTAATAATATTGACCATCGACTTCTGATAATAAACTTCCTTTACATTTTTATCCTGCATTATGTATTGTTCGATAACAGCAAGACTGTCATTATTAGCCCAATTCGCATTTAACCTTATATCAATAGATGGTAATAAAGGGTTTTCATCATCACTCATAAAGTCCACAAAATCATCGCCCAAAATCTCTTTTAATCGTTTTGAAGCCTCTTCACTTGTAATGTATTCTGTTGATTTAACAAAAATTTTAGTGTCAAGATGTTTTTGTAACTTTATAATATCTGCTTCTTTAACATCGGTCTTCATTACAATTTCAAAGCCAATGTTTTCTTTTATATAGTTCGATAAATTATTGGCATACAGCATTATAAGCCCTAAAAAACCTAGCGTAAACAAAACTAAACTAACGCTTATTACCGAAGTAAAATAAGCGCCATTTATACGTCTTTTTTGAGTATTGCTTTTCGATTTATTCATATATGGCTAAATTATAAAAATCCCTAAACATCAATTCAACAAATGATTATTTTCGCAGCAAGTTTAAATTAATTGTAATGCGAATTATAATAGCGGGATTTTTTGTTTTGATTTTGACCACTTTAATGGGCCAAAATACCAGGGTTTATAATAAAAACCTTGAGATTGTAAGTTCTGTTGAAGAGTATACAAAACAACTTCAGGAAAATCCAAATTTTGAGTTGATAGATCTGGAAGATTTTATCCCGGGATTAGTATTAGATATTCGCTATGCAACAGAAAACAACTTCACTCATCAAAAGGTATATAAAAGTCCAAAAGCATTTGTAAGATGGCCTGTAGCAAAATCATTGGCTTTTGTTCAGGAGGAATTGGCAAAACAAAATTTGGGCTTGAAAATTTTTGATGCTTATCGTCCTTATGCTGCTACAGTGTTGTTTTATGAAATATACAAAGACACTACATTTGTAGCATCACCATGGTCAGGATCACGTCATAATAGAGGAGCAGCGGTTGATTTGAGTATAGTAGATCTGGAAACTGGAGAAGAAATTCAAATGCCCACAGGCTTTGATGATTTTACAGAAGTGGCTTCACCTGATTATAGCAAATTGCCAAAAAATGTACTTGAAAACCGCGAACTACTGATAAACACCATGCAAAAACATGGTTTTAAAGTTTATGAAGCCGAATGGTGGCATTATGATTTTGTGGGATGGCAGGAATTTCCCTTGATGGATATTTCTTTCGAAGAATTACAAAAGCAAAAAAATATAGAAAAAGTTTTTAAATAATAAATAATTAGTAATGGGATACGATTTTGGAGAAATAGAAAGTAAATGGCAAAAATATTGGGCTGAAAACAAAGTCTTTAAAGCAGAAATAGATACGGAAAAACCAAAATATTATGTCCTCGATATGTTCCCTTATCCTTCGGGAGCAGGATTACATGTAGGTCATCCTCTGGGGTATATTGCATCTGATATTTATTCAAGATATAAAAGGCATAAAGGCTTTAATGTTTTACATCCAATGGGATATGATGCCTATGGTTTGCCTGCCGAACAATATGCTATCCAAACGGGAACCCATCCTGAAGAAACAACGGAAAAAAACATAAAACGATATCGTAAACAACTGGATCAAATTGGCTTTTCATTTGATTGGGACAGGGAAGTTAGAACCAGTGATCCAAAATATTATAAATGGACACAATGGACCTTTATTCAGTTGTTTAACTCCTGGTATAATAAGGATACAAATAAAGCAGAAAGTCTCGACAATCTTGTGGAGAAGTTTGAAAAAACAGGAAGTAAAGGTATTAATGCTGCTTATAATGAGCATGAGGATTTTACTTCAGAACAGTGGAAAAAGTTCACTGAATATGAACAGCAGAACATACTTATGAATTACCGCCTGGCATATTTAAAAGATACTGTTGTAAACTGGTGTCCTGCACTGGGTACTGTTTTGGCAAATGATGAAGTTAAAGACGGACTATCTGAAAGAGGCGGACATCCTGTGGAGCGTAAACTCATGAAACAATGGCTTCTTAGAATTACTGCCTATTCACAGCGATTACTCGATGGCCTTGATGATATCGATTGGTCAGAAGCTTTGAAGGAGTCCCAAAGAAACTGGATAGGCAGAAGTGAAGGTGCTTCCATCGATTTTAAAATTAAAAATCATAATGAGAAACTGGAGGTTTTTACTACTCGTCCGGATACAATTTTCGGTGCTACGTTCATGGTTATTGCACCAGAGCATGAACTTATGGATCAGCTTATTACTCCCGAAAGAAAGCAAGAGGTTGAGGAGTATGTGAGCTGGGCAAAGAATCGCTCTGAGCGCGAAAGAATGACAGAAGTTAAAAAAGTTACAGGAGTATTTACCGGTTCTTATGCAATTAATCCAATTAGCGGTCAAGACATTCCAATATGGACAGCCGACTATGTATTGGCAGGCTATGGAACAGGAGCAATTATGGCTGTGCCCGGGCACGATAGCAGAGACTTTGCATTTGCCCGTCATTTTGAATTGCCAATTATCCAGGTTGTGGTTGCCAATGGTGAAGAACCAGGAAATGTTAGTGAATGGGATGACTCCTATGATGGTAAAGAAGGAGCAATGATAAATTCCGGCTTTATTAATGGTATGCAAGTTAAGCAAGCAATAGCTGCAGTTATTAAAGAAGTTGAAGAAAAAGGCATAGGCTATGGTACCATTAATTACCGCTTACGCGATGCCATTTTTAGCCGTCAGAGATATTGGGGAGAACCTTTTCCTATTTACTATAAAGATGGAATGCCCTATGCTCTGGACGAATCTGAACTGCCACTGAAATTACCAGCAGTGGACAAATATTTGCCTACAGAAGATGGAAAGCCTCCTTTAGCAAGAGCAGAAAACTGGACTACAAAGGAAGGATATCCTTTGGAAACCAATACCATGCCTGGCTTTGCTGGCTCAAGTGCCTATTACCTACGATATATGGATCCTTTAAATGATACTGAATATTTTTCCAAAGAAGCCAATAATTACTGGAAAGATGTTGATCTTTATGTTGGGGGGGATGAGCATGCTGCCGGACACTTAATTTATTCGAGGTTTTGGAATAAATTTCTTTTCGATTTAGGCTTGGTTTGCGAGGAAGAACCATTTAAAAAACTCATAAATCAGGGTAAAATT
The DNA here is from genome assembly GCA_002869315.1 of Marinilabiliales bacterium. Classification (GTDB taxonomy): domain Bacteria; phylum Bacteroidota; class Bacteroidia; order Bacteroidales; family F082; genus BM524. Next base: position 13,094 of record PKTD01000082.1, read on the forward strand.
CAAGGTAGATCAAATTTTGTTTATCGTATTCAGGGTACTAATAAATTTGTATCTCATTCATTGAGGAAGGAATATGATACACAGGCACTTCATGTTGATATAAATCTGGTTCATAATGATGTATTGGATTTGGAGGCCTTTAAAAACTGGTTACCTGAATATAAGGATGCTGAATTTATTTTGGAGGATGGAAAATATGTTTGTGGATATGAAGTTGAAAAAATGTCTAAATCCAAACATAATGTTCAAAACCCTGATAATTTAATTGAAAAATATGGCGCTGACACCCTTAGGGTTTACGAAATGTTCCTGGGGCCTCTTGAGCAGGATAAGCCTTGGGATACTAATGGTATAGAAGGTGTATTCCGTTTCTTGAGAAAGTTCTGGAGATTATTCTTCGATGAAGATGATAATCTTATAGTAACAGATGATAAACCGGCTGATGAAGAACTGAAAACTCTTCACAAAACAATTAAAAAAGTAGATTCTGACATTTTAAGATTCTCCTTTAATACTGGTGTAAGTGCCTATATGATATGTGTTAATGAACTGAGTGAATTAAAATGTCATAAACGGAGTATTTTAGAACCTCTTACAATATTGTTAAGTCCTTATGCGCCGCATATATGTGAAGAAATATGGCAGAAATTAGGATATGCCGAAAGTATTAGTACTGCTTCTTACCCAATTCATAATGAGGATTATTTAAGTGAAAATTCTTTTGAATACCCGGTTTCATTCAACGGGAAGATGCGATTTAAAATTAAACTTCCAGTGGATATGCCAAAGGCAGAGATTGAAAAGGCAGTGGTTGAAGCTGAGGAAGCACAAAAATGGCTCGACGGTAAAACCATTAGGAAAATAATTGTAGTTCCAAATAGAATAGTTAATCTGGTTGTAGGCTAGTTAATTTATTCTTAACATGACATGAAAAACAATTGTTTACTTATTTTTGTCGTGATATGTTAAAAAGGAACTTAATTTTTCTATTAATACTTTCATTTTCTCTGGCAGGAGTTTATGGCCAGCAACTTATTGAAAACAAGGCTTTTCAGGCGGGCGAATTTTTAAAATACAGGGTTTATTATAGTTCCTCACTGGGTAATCTTACTGCCGGTGAAGCAACTCTTGAAGTGGAAGAATGGAAAGAAATCAATTCTTCTGATAATCGGTCAATTTATCATATTACAGGTCTGGGGAATTCAAAGGGATTTTTCGATTGGTTTTATAAAGTAAGAGACAGGTTTGAAACACATATAGATAAGGAAACCCTTTTGCCATATATGTTTGTTAGACGAACCAGAGAAGGCAAATATAAATATGATGATGATGTTTTCTTCGACAGGGATAACCTTCTGGCCAAAAGCCGCCGAGAAATTAAACCAATACCAAATAATGTGCATGATATAATTTCTGCACTTTATTATTTGAGGGCATTAAGCCTGGATGATTTCTCAGCAGATAGCACATATAGTTTGAGTTTTTATCTTGACGATTCACTATACCATACTCAGGTAAAGTATATTAGCAAGGGCCGAATGAAAACAAGTTGGGGATGGGTGGATTGTTTGAAGTTTTCACCTAAAGTAGCAACAGGAGAGGTTTTTTCCGATGAATATCCCATGTCGGTTTGGGTAACAGATGATGATAATCATTTACCCATTTTGGCTGAATCAAAAGTAATAGTTGGTTCAATAAGGATGGAACTAATTGAATTCTCAGGACTAAAAAATAAAGCCTCATTTATTAAAGACAAGAAAAAGAATGAGTAAGTTAAGAGTCATTATATCAGATAGATAAGGCTTGTAGCTGTATTAAAAAACCTTAAACTTGATGCCACGGCATCATCTTTGTTAATTTCAAAATCAAATATTTATCCTATGAAGAAGACAATGAAATTAGTTTGGATAATCGCAACTGTAATCTTGATTTCTATAATATCAATAAACTTTAAAGTAATTGATTATGATTCAAAATGGAAACAAACGGATAAATTTATAGCAGATGGTTTACCCAAATCGGCTTTAAAAGTTGTTGATGAAATTTATAAATCTGCCAAGGATGAATCAAATTCTCCACAAATAATTAAGAGTTTGATTTATAGAATAAGTTTGAAGTCTAAATTTCAGGAAGACAGAGTATTAAAATCCATATCATTTTTTGAGAAAGAAATCCAGAATTCCAGCGAAATTGAAAAACAGATACTACTTTCTCTAACTGCTAGTCTTTATCAGGAATATTACATAGAAAACCGATATAAAATAAATTCCAGAAATACTCTCGAGAATTATAAAAATGATGATGTGTCTACATGGGATGCCCTGAGTTTTGAAAATAAAATTAAAAGCCTCTATCTACAGTCGATTGAAAATAAATCCTTTTTAAAAGAAGTCCCTCTTGAAGAATATTCATTGGTTTTAAATGAAGGAGAAAGTTCTGATTTCAAATTGTTTCCCACCTTATATGATTTATTGGCAAATAGGTGCATTTTCTACCTTACAAACAATCAAAATATTGGAGATATTATACCCCTGAAGAACATAAATATAGAGACTGGATTGAGCACTACTGATGAGTTTTTAAAATCTTCTTTAACAAATGATACACTAAATAGTGATGAGAAAATTATTGCCGAATTATTTAAGGATTTAATTGGGTTTCATCTGGAAAGAAATAATATTGACGCGCTTATTGATATTGAATTAAGAAGGCTCAATTATTATAAACAAAAGGCAAATTCATCAGCATATTACGATGATAAATACCTGAAATCTCTTTTTAAATTAAAATCTGACTATAAAGATAATTCTGCCTCAGTTAAAATTTCATATGAAATAGGCAGTATTTACGAACATTATGGAAATCAGTATGATAGGCTCGAAGGAGAAAAGAACAGATGGTATCTGGCTAAAGCCATAGAAGTGTATAAGGAAGCCGCTGAGAAATTTCCTGACTCAAAATATACTCCTCAATGTATACAGAAAATAAAACAGTTGGAGAGTGTTGAACTATCTTTTATAAATCAAGATATCGAGACTGCCAATAATCCTTTTTTGGCTTCTTTATCATTCAAAAATACTGATAGAGTATATTTTAAAATTATCAAAATTGTCTACGATGATTATTTTTTAAATAATTGGTATTTTGATGAGGAAAAAATAAATGAACTTTTAGAATTACCCTCCTCCAAAGAATTTTTTGTTGATTTACCAAACGCCAAGGATTATCAGCAACATAGAACTGAAATAAAGATTCCAGCCCTGGATTTTGGCTATTATATTATTTTATCATCCACTGATTCTACATTTAAATCAAATGCTCTTATTGCATCATCCAATATTACAATTTCAAACTTAGCATACATAAGTAAGTCGGATAGTAAGGAGCAAATTCACAGATTATTTGTAGTTGACAGAATAAGTGGCAAAGGCATAAAAAATGTTGATATTACAGTTTCAAAACGTATTTATAGTGAGGAAAAGAAAGGCTATACGTTTAAGGATGTTGAGAAGTTAAAGACAGGAAAAAACGGCTTGATAGAGTTAAATAAAGTGTATTTGGAGGATATTCGTTATTATGTTATCCGTTTGCAGAATGGTGAGGATGTTTTGTATTCTTCGGAAGTGCTCCGAAATTACAGAAAAAGGCCTAGCAGAGTTGAAAAAAGAACCTGGTTGTTTACTGACAGGTCAATTTATAAGCCTGGACAAATAGTATATTTTAAGGGAATTTCTACCAGTATTGAAGGCAATGACTATAGTTTGCTTTCTAATGAAAATGATAAGGTGGTTCTTAAAAATGCTAATTATAAAACCGTAAATGAAATCAACCTTACAACTAATGAGTATGGTTCGTTTACCGGAGAATTTACTATCCCACAGGGGATGATGAACGGAAGGTTTAGTATTCAATCCAATAATGGGGATGTTTATTTTCAGGTAGAGGATTATAAGCGACCAAATTTCAAGGTGGTTTTCGATAGTATAAAAGATCAATACAAACTTGATGATAATATAATAATTAATGGCAAGGTCGAAGACTATGCAGGAAGTGCAGTAGCCAATTCGGAAGTAAAATTTAAAGTTAAAAGGGAACAACAATTTCCTGTATGGCCTTATTATAACTATTACTATTCTGATCCTGTTGAAATTGAAAACGGCATTGTAAAAACTAATGATGATGGTAGTTTTTCTATACAATTTATGGCTGAATCGGGGAATTCTTCCAGATCTGATGATATATCCTATTTATTTAATATTGAAGTATATGCAACGGATATAACAGGTGAAACTCAATCGGCATTACAAACTTTACGATTATCAGATAAATATATTTACCTAAGCATAAATGCTGATAAAAATATTAGTAGGGAAAAGCAAAATGGTATTGAAATTACGGCACGTAACAGTTCAAATTATAAACTAAAAGCAGAAGTTACAGCAAAGTTATATAAACTCATATCTCCTGTAACACCCTTGCTAAGTCGCAACTGGGAAAAACCTGATGTGTTTCTAATGGGTAAAAATGAATTTAAACAGGAGTTTCCAAAAAACATCTATAAAAATGAAGATGAATTAGATGAGATGGACAAGAGTCTTTTAATAGAAAAAGAATATTTACTTGATGGCGAACAAAATATCCTGAGTGATGAGTTAAAAAACCTCAATCCTGGTTTATACTATCTGGAAATTATTGCTGATGATAAATCTGGGGAAGAGCAAAATGCCAGGAAATATTTTTCATTATTCTCTACCAATGCATCAAAAGTATCTGATAATAAAATGTTGTCATTGTTTACTGATAAATCGGATGCTGAGGTAGGTGAAGAAATAACAATAAGCATTTCTTCTGCAGAAAAATCAATGAGAGTTTACTATGAAGTTGTAAATAATAATATCCCGATTATTAAAAAATGGATTAAACTCAGCAAATCTCAAAGGAACATAAAAATATCTATAGAAGAAGATTTTAGAGGTGGGTTTTCAATTTATGCACTTGCAGTAAAAGACAACAGAGTTTATTCTTTATCGAAAGAAATTAATGTTCCTTATGAGAATAATAATCTCGATATAAAGCTGGAAACTTTTCGTGATTATTTAACTCCTGGAAAAGATGAAGAATGGAATATTACCATATCTAATGAATCAGGAAAGGCTGCTGTTGGAGAACTTCTGGCATCTATGTATGATGCTTCATTGGATAAATTTGAGGCAAATTCCTGGAATTTTAACTTATCTAAAACAAAATATCCAAACTCTAACTGGAAAAGTTCTTCATTTGGAACTGAAATCAGCAGAGTAATTTCTTCAAATAATAGGTTTTATATAAATCCCGTTTTCGAAAATTATCCTGAATTCAACTGGTTTGGATTTGATTTTTATGGTAACAGATATATGTTGAGGTCAGTTGCAAAAAGCAGTTCTGCCCAAACTACTGATGGATTGATGGAAGTTATGGAAGATGAAGCCCTGCTTTTAGAAGTTGTTGAAGATGACATGGAAGTGGCAGATAATATTTCTATTCCTGTGAAGGAGAGAGAGTCAGATATTATTCCCCTTCGAACAAACTTCAATGAAACAGCCTTTTTCTACCCGCAGTTGAAAACCGATGAGGAGGGAAAAACGATTATAAGTTTTAAAACTCCTGATGCCCTTACCGAATGGAAGCTGATGTTACTTGCCCACGACAAGGAATTAAAAATAGGCAAACTAGTAAAAAATATCAAAGCCAAAAAAGAGTTAATGCTATTGCCAAATATTCCTCGCTTTGTAAGGCATAACGACGAAATAAGTTTTACTACTAAAGTGGTTAATTTATCCCTTGAGAATATGAGTGTGGAAGTGGAAATTGAATTTTTCGATGCATTAAGCATGCAGAAACTTAATATTACTGAGGATAATTTAACTAAAAACGTTTCTGTGGATTCTAAGTCCAATGCCGCTTTGAGTTGGCAATTGAAAATACCTGATAATATTAGTTTGTTAACGTATCGCCTAAGGGCAAAAACAGATAAGTATAGTGATGGTGAAGAGAGGACTATTCCTATATTAACAAATAGAATGCTGGTAACCGAAACCATGCCAATGTTTATAAATGCTAATCAAAATAAGAACTATAACTTCAATGAGATCGATAAAAAATTAGCATCTTCAAATACTATAAAAAACTACAGTTTTACAATTGAGTTTACTTCAAATCCGGTATGGTATGCTATACAGGCTTTGCCTTCCATAAGTGAAAATAATAATAAAAGTACATTATCAGCATTCCACAGATATTATGCAAACTCTCTTTCGGCATTTATACTCAATGAAAATCCAAAAATAAAAACAGTATTTGAACACTGGAAAGAATTTAGTTCTGACTCCTTCTTGTCGAAATTGCAAAAAAATGATGAGTTAAAATCTGCTGTATTGGAAGCCAGTCCTTGGGTATTTGAGGCTGAAAATGAAGAAGAGCAGAAGCATCGCCTGGGTGTTATGTTTGATCTCAATAAACTTTCAGTTGATAAATCAGCGAGTTTGGGAAGTTTGGAAAATTCACAACTTCCTTCAGGCGCATGGCCATGGTTTGAGGGCATGAGGGAAGATGAGTATACTACTCAGAAAATTGTTTTGGGCTTCGCTCGATTAAACGACCGGGGAATAATTTCAATAAAGAGAGATAGGTATTTAAATAATATGATTAGGAAGGCAATAAACTATCTTGATAATGAAATAATTGAAGATTATAGTAATCTTAGTAAAAACTCTCCTCAAACATTGAGTTCTGATAATTTAAGTTCTTCCAAAATTCAGTATTTATATTTGAGAAGTTTACTTATGAATGATTTCCCTTTAAAAAAGGGTACAGATGCCTTTAAATACTATGTGTCGCAGGCCAGGAAATACTGGTTGAAAAAGAATAATTACTTACAGGCAATGATAGCCATAAGTCTTAACAGGCTTTCGTACCGTAATGATGCTGAGGGCATTATTCGTTCTCTTGAAGAGCGATCAATCAGTAATGAGGAGATGGGAATGTACTGGCGACAAAACATGGGTTGGTATTGGTATGAAGCACCAATAGAAACTCAAGCCATGATTATTGAAGCTTTTATGGAAATTCAAAATCAGGAAGACCTTATAAACAGAATGAAGGTGTGGCTTATAAAGCAAAAGCAAACTCAATCATGGAGTACTAATTCTGCTACTGCAGAAGCTGTTTTCGCTCTGCTAAAAGGGAATGGTAGCTCAAATATAAATACTAGTGAAGATGTGGAAATAAAACTTGCTGGTAAAACTTTGCAGCCACTGGATAATCAGCAAAAAGAGGCTGGAACAGGGTATTTCAAGAGAGTATGGAGAGAGGAAAAAGTGAATCCTGAATTAACGAAAATAGATATACATAATCCCAATAACAATGTTGCCTGGGGTGCTGCATATTGGCAATATTTTGAGGATATTGATAAAATTAAATCAGCAAATACGCAACTTTCAATTGAGAAGAAATTATTTGTGGAGAAATTAACTGATAAAGGGGTCGTAATTATTCCAATTGAGAAAGGCGACAGACTCAATATCGGTCAAAAGGTGTTTTCAAGAATTATTATTCGTAGCGACAGAGATATGGAATTTGTGCACTTGAAAGACATGCGTTCATCAACTTTTGAACCTGTGGAAAATATTTCTTCCTATAAATATTCCGGAGGCCTGGGATATTACGAAAATATTCAGGATATACAAACTGACTTTTTTATAAGATACTTGAAAAAAGGAACTTATGTTATTGAATATCCTGTCTTTGTTTCGCAAAAAGGCAAATTTACAAATGGTATTGCCAGCATTCAAAGCATGTATGCGCCAGAGTTTTCAGCACATAGTGAAGGAGTTACAGTAGAAGTTAAGTAATAATTATTGACATTCGTAAGAATAGTTTTGTACATTTGTTACTATGAAGAAAATCCTAATATTGGCTTGTTTGATGTTAATCGTACTAACATCTCAATCACAAATATTAATAAGCCTCATACTTGGGGATAAGTTAAATTCCGACAAAATTGAATTTGGTCTGGAAGGAGGTCTTAACTGGTCTACTCTTTCTGCACTTGAAACAAAAGAATATCAGGGGAATTGGAATTTGGGCTTTTATTTCAATTTCAAAATGAACGATGCCTGGTATATAAATACCGGAGTTTTGGTAAAGTCTAGTTTGGGCGTAAGCAATCTATCTGATAATGATATGAATAAACTGGGTGCCACTATTTATCATGATAATGGAGGTACTCGCTTAAAAGGAAAATATGGCCAAAAAATGAGTTATTTTCTGGTTCCCGTAATGGCAAAATATAAGTTTAAGAATAACTTATATGCTGAGATTGGCCCACAGTTTGGCTTGATGTATCGCTCATGGATACAGTTCGATTATGACCTGGATGGTAGAGAAGCTATTGTAAAGGAATTCAATAAAGAAAAACTTAATAAAATTGATGCGGGTGCTGTTGTTGGAATTGGTTACAGGCTTTTAAAGGGAACCGGTTGGACAATTGGAGTAAAGTATTACTATGGATTTATTGATGTTTATAAAGATATTGCTGGCAGTAATAACTCATCATTTTTTGTTAAGATGAATATACCTGTTGGTACTGGCGACAAGAACAAGGGAAAGTGAGAGATGATGTAAACCACATTAATCCCTTGCATTACAAACTCAATTTATGAAAAAAAGTTATCCATTTTCAACTGTCAATTAATAATACACAACTTCACAATCAGGATGTAAGGCTTTATAATCTTCAATCTTCGAAGATTTTAATCTGGTATTATAGCATTTTAGTTCTTCCAGATTAATATTTTCGATATGTTTTAAATTCCTGATAGATGTATTATTTATTATCAAAACCCTCAGATTTGTGAGATTTTGAATATCCTTTAGATTACTAACTTTTGTACCTGCTATATTTAAACTTCTGAGTTGAGTTAAACCTTCAAGGGCTTCCAGATCATCCACGGAAGTATTTTCCATATTTAACTCTTGCAGTTGTGTCATTTTTGAAATAGAAGAAATATCATATACAGGATTATTCGGTATACTAAGTTTCTTAACTGATGGTAAAAAGCTTATTGCTGAAATATCGCTCAAACGGGTATTTGAAATTTCTATATCTTCCAGTAAATTAAACAAACTCAATACTTCCAGAGATTTAATGTCTATATTGCCCTTTACCTGAAGGTTTTTTAAATCCACCATTTCCTGTAGTTGTTCTCTTCCAGGTTCAGTTTCAATATTCAGATTTTCTTGCAAAATTTTATGCCAGTATACGGGTAGGTTGTTCCACCACATTTGCAGTTTTTCTGTTTGATATACTACATTACAATCCGACTTTTGCTTAAAGTCTAAAACTGCTTCAGTTCTTAACTGAGCATTATCAGCATATATTACCTCAAGGTTTTTGCAATTTATGAGAGGCATAATATCAGAAATATTTGTGTTCTCACAATATAGAAACTCCAGATTCTGTAAGTTTTCGAGTCCTTCGAGGGAACTTACATTGGTATTGTTTATATTGATGTATTTCAAGTTGTTAAGTCCGCTCAAAGGACTTAAGTCATCTATTTGACATGAGGAAACATCTAACTCCTCCAGACGGTAAAGCATCCTGAGGGGCTTCAAACTTTTTATTGCTCTATTTCCTGATAAATTAACCGACTCAATACTAATAATTTGATGTAATTGCTCTTTGGTTACAGGAGTACTTAATTTCATCCTGTAATGTGCAATACTTTGCCAGTTATCCGATAAACTCTCCCACCATGTTAATAATTCATTTGTATTATAAATTACTGTACACTCTGGTTTTTTATCTATAAAACTGAGAGCTTCTTCTCTGTTCACTTTACTATTATCGCAGTAAATTAAAGTCAAATTTTTAAGATTAAGTAGTGGCTTAAGTTTAAAAACAGGAGTGTTATTAGCTTGTAAAACGCTTAAATTTTCAAGACCAGACAATGAACTTAAGTCGCTTACCATTGTGCTGTCGATATTTATGGTATTCAGACTTGTAACATCAGATAGAAAGTTGAGCTTATTTATATTGGTAGATGCCAAAACAATTTTATTCAATGAAGTTAGATTTTCAAATCCGCTTAAATTGTCATCCAGATTTACTGCTGTAAGGTTTAAATAATTGAGATTAGACAGCCTGGTAATTTCATCCAGATTACTAATATTAGTATAAGAGAGATCGAGGTATTCCAGTTTGTGAAGGTTTGGTAAAATACTTAGATCAGAAATTGCAGTTTTTGATAAGTCAAGAAGTATAATATTTGAAGAATATCTGAGAGCACTTATGTCATAAACAGGTGTGCCCGACAAGTTTAAATTCTCAAGTTTATTCAGATTTCTCAATGGTGTTAAGTCATCAATTAGAGTGTTTGAAATATTAATTTCAACTAGTTCAGAAAGTTCTGAAAGGGGATTAAGATTCCCAATGAGGATGCTATTCGATATGTCCAATTTTGTTCTTTTCCACAGACGTTTCAGTTGAGAATAAATGGGTTTAGTATCAACTTTTATTGTGTCGGGCAATTTAGCATATGACGTGTCATATTCAATGAATATATCATTTTTTATGCTAAGTGAATCCATTATGGCTGAATATGCCAATGTATCTCCCTGATCAATATAAAAAGTATCTGATTTTATTTGTTCAAACCATTTTGGGCAAACCAAACTACTATCATTGAAACTTATAATATTTGTAAATGGCAGTGTATCATAAACCAATATTCCCTGCCCAAAATAATCTTTCCAACTATCGGCCATATTGTTCCACCAATAGGCCATTTCATGTTTTTTATTTGGTAATGTAGTATATATGGAAGCTATTTTTAAATCATTGTCGATAGCATTAAGGTTTATTTCAATATATCTTAAAAGATTATTATTTATCGTATCATCATTGATTGTTATTCCCTGTAAGTTTCTGTTTACCATCAATTTGAAATAGACTTGTCCTTTTTCATTAATAAAATTTTCCACAGATGTTATTTCATATGTGA
>PKTD01000085.1 GCA_002869315.1 Marinilabiliales bacterium
AAACGCGATTAATTTTTTCATTTTTGTAAAAATTGATTTCTGAATTATTATAACTCTTACTTATTACTTAATCTACAAAGTTATAAATTATTTTTATAATTTATTAATTTATCTTTCTAAACATAAAACGGCAAAGATAGAAATATATAATAGTAAAAAAAGAATTCTTAACAATTTAATACCCGAGTAATAATAAATTTACAATTATACTTTCTTTCATTGATTTTGAAATAAACATAAACCGTACCAAAATCATACAATATCAAATTATTATATTATTTAACATAAAAAAACCGGAAATCAATCTTTGAAATCAATTTCCGGTTCACCTTATCCTCAGCCGTAGCCTTGGTAAAGCGGCAAATGTTTATTATGGCTGCTTCATTTCCCAACCCGTAGGTTGTTCAATATTCGGCATGCTTCGCAATTTTACCTCTCGGCTTCCATCACTCAGCAAGGTTTGACTTCCGCAGTCCTCATTACAATTCCTGCTTGGCCCTGGTGATTGCTTTCGCTTTCTCCTTCCTGCCTTCTGCCTGTTGGCTGATTCAGGTTTTGACTTTGTTAACTTCGGCTCTCGCCTCAGTATCGTTTAGCCTTTTCCGAACCCTTCTGTTTCCTCTAAAGGAAACTTCTTTCCGAGCAGAATCACCTGCCTTTTACTTACTTTGCTGATACAAATGTACGCGATAAGGGACTTTTTGTCAAGTTAAATAAGTGTATAGAAATGAACAATATATTAACAGACATTATTAACAATTGTTCATAAACCTGGTTCAGACTTATCTTTTTAATTTGAAAAAATCAGATATTATTTCTGAGCATTCCTCTTGTAATATACCGGAAATAATTTTGGTTTTTGGATGAAGGATTGATAAACTATTGTTTGAAAATCCTCTTTTTTTATCTTTCGCACCGTATACTATATTACCTATTTGTGACCAGTATGATGCGCCAGCGCACATAATACATGGTTCTAATGTTACATATAAGGTGCATTCGTTTAAATATTTACCTCCAATATTGTTTGCGGCTGAAGTAAAAGCCTGCATTTCAGCATGAGCTGTTACATCATTTAATGTTTCGGTTAAGTTATGAGCCCGGGCAACAATTTGATCATTACATACTATAACGGCACCTACAGGAACCTCATCTCTGTCAAATGCCTTTTGAGCCTCTTTTAGAGCCTCTTTCATATAATCTTGGTGCGATTTTGCCTTGAGCATAATGACAATTATTGATTTTTTTTGAATCTGATGTCTATGTAATCATTTATCTCTTTAAGAGAACTTATTTGTTGGGAAGAGTTGCCGGATCTTACATAAAACTTTTCTATGGGGGCACCTCCTTTTTCCTTTAATTTAAGATAGGTTGGAGTATTTGCCGGACTAATCTGAATAATGCAAATTGTTTTGTCTTCAAATTCTTCAAAATATACCAGCAGGCATTCATTAACAAAGGGAATTCCAAATTGATTGGTGATAAGCCTGTTTAAATGCAATTCAAAATAATCGGCATTTTGTTTTTTTAAAGTGTTGAAATCATTTTGTAATCCTATAATATTCAAATCATCATCAATACCAATAAAAAGAGTACCTCCTTTTCCATTAGCAAATGCAGATATACTTTTTAAAATCACATTTTCTAGAACCTTATTTTCTTTCTTTTCTCTGTAATCATACCTCAGGGAAGATTTGAACTCCACATAATTTGTTTCGCCCCCCTTTATCATGCTGATAATACTCTCTCTGCTGTGTTTTTCATTATTAGTGTTTTTTGAGATAGTTTTACGTTTCCCTATAAACCAAAAAACCATAAATATCAATGCTATGGAGGCCAGTATAAATGTTGAATAAAGATATTTCCTGGCCATGAAACTTACAGAATTATTAATTTCTTCTTCTGATACTGTAATCGAAAAACCACTTATTCCATAATTGTTTAATGAGTCGATATGAGTCCAGTAAACCTTGTTATTATTTTCAATACTATATGTTTTTGCTTCTTTATCATTTCCCTTTAACCAGTTTGAAATTAATTTGTCGATTTCTGCAGTAAGAGAAGAGTTGATTTCTACTTGAGAGGTATCTATATATTTTATAGCTTGTAATAGTCTTCCTTCTTCATCAAAAATGTTAATTAAGGGGTTTTGAAAAGCCAATTCTTTTGAATTTTTTTTAGTTATTTCTGAAGATTTATAAATCAAGCCCAATAAATAAGATTTTCCAGCAGTGTTTTTAAAAGCAGAAATTTCTACCAGTAATTCTCTTTTTCCCGGACTCTGACTATTTGCAGTTCTCCATAGGTTAACTTCTTCAGAACTAATTTCATCAGGGAGTAATGAAATATCTTTTCTGTAATTAAAAAAATTATAAGTGTCACTCCATTTACTAACTTCATTAAGATTCTTATCCAATCGTGACCAGTCGAGTAATGAGTCTTGCTTGTTTAAGGAATAGGTTGTTATCCATGTTTCACCTTCTCGAATGAGCCCATAATTAAGTTTCTTAGAAAAAAGCAATATCCCTTTTATAGGTTTATTTTCTTGTATAAACTTTGATAAAGCCTGGTTCAAATTCTCTTCAGTATATTCAGCAACTAGTTCTTTTGATAATAAATCCTTTGTATTATCCATGCTTTTTTTAGCATTGGACAGGAAAGTGTTTAGATTTGCTTTAAAGACAGATGATTCACTATTTATAAGTTCATCGGAATAAATTTTCTTGTCATTATCTTTGATATAAAGCAGATATGAAATTACCGTTAGAATGAAAAAAACTATTGCAAGTATTAGTCTTATTTTCTTTCTCATAGATTAATTATTATAAAGCAAAAATAAGGCTTTAAAATCTAATAGTCCAAAATTATAATGTTATTTCAGTTTAATAAATACTAAGGACCATTATAAGTTTTTTGATTACCAGATACTTATTTAATAAGGAATTTCTTTGAAGATAATTTACCGTCCTCAGTTTTTAGTTTTAATATATATGTACCTGATATCAGACTACTTACGTCAATTGAATTATTCTTTCCAAAGTTGTTTTTGCTAAGCAATAATTTACCACTAATATCAAATATATTGATCTCTGCAATCTCATTTTCAGGAGATTTAATATTTAGGGTAGTTGTAGCAGGATTTGGATATATCTCCACTTTAATATCTTCGGTCAGTGTTTTTATTCCTGTATAAAGATCTAAATCGAATTCTGCTGTATACAAGCCTCTACCATGCGTAGCTGCCAACACAACATCATCTGCATTTCGTAACTGCAACATGTCAACTCTTACATTTGCCATTCCTTCAACTGCTGGCGACCATTCTGTATTTTCTTCTTTCAAAGTATTTGTAGCCCAAACTCCAGTTTCAGTTGCAAGCAATGCCTGGCCATTGTTATCGGGGTGATAAATAGCCCATCGAATTGGCATATCAGGAAGGTTGCCTTCCTTTTCCTGCCAATTATCACCTCCGTCGAAAGTTTGCCAAACAGATGAAACACCATAATTAGAAAATGTAACAAGCAAAGTATCTTCAGATTTGCCTATGGCAACACAAGAGATGCTTGCGTTTGGAAAATCGGGACTTCCTATTTCAGTTGCACTTGGTGTTGCATTCATATTTTCAACTTTAAAAAGTTTGCCGGAAGTTGAACCCACAAACAATGTAGAAGTCCCATCTGGAGAAAATCTGGAATATTTTACGTGAGAAAATGGAACATTAACAGAAGTGCCAATATTTACTAATTGATCATTCATACTCCAAGGTATGCCTGTAACTCTTAATATTTTATTGGCATTTCCGCCAGTAAAACTAACGCCGTTGGAATATAAATAATTCAATTTATAATCATAGTCAGCTGGGCTGATAAATGTTCCGGAATTTCCATCAACATAACCTACCTGCGAATTAAAATAAAAACTTGAATAACGATTATAATAAACTGATGTGATATAAATTTCAGATTCATTTTGATCCCAAAAACAAAATGCTCCATCTCCTCCATCAATCATCTTATTTATGTTAGTGGCACCATTATTATATAATAATGTGCCATTATCCTGTAATCCGCCAATATAGTTTTCGGCTCCTGGCGTTGGATCAATTGCACAACTATAATATTGTAAAGTATTATAACCCAAATTTCTTTCTTTAAATATAGGATAGCTCAGTTGTGTAGTCTCTGAATAAAAAACACCTCCATCGCTTGTAAATACTGCAGTATTATCATGATCTGGACGAAATTGTATATTATGTTGGTCGGCGTGAACATAAGCATCGCCACCCCCACTATACATTAAACTCCAGTCGGACACTCTTCGCCATGTTTGGCCTATGGAACTAATTTTCCACAAGTCGAGGCCACCGGTTATTATTCCCTCCTCATTATTTGGATCTACCTGCAAAATAAAGGCATGCCATGCAAGTGTTGACCATTCATCTGTACTTGGTGGTGTCATAGGATTCCATGTTTCACCCCCATCTGTTGAGGTAGCCATATACCTTCCGCGGTAATATGTAAAATTATTATCGTATCCAGCTGCAAACTGAGCATAAACTCTGTTGGGATTTGATGGTGCTACTGCAATTATTGTTCTTGCCGGAATATTGTAATATCCTTCTGCACCAATAATGCTATTGTAATTTTCGTAGATAGTCCAACTTCCTTCAAGCCCGGTGTCAGAGTATAGAATTGTAGCTCCTCCTAACTGATTCAGGTTCTCCATCGTTCCTACAAAAATTCTCCCGTTTGATGAAATTTCAATATCTGCTGGTGCATATGGTACTTGTACCAAACCACCTGAAATATTTGGCAGTACCTGAGTCCATGTATCACCTCCGTCATCTGAACGATACAAACCATCACTTGGCATACTTTCATGATCTTCTCCCATATATGTTCCTGATGCTACACCTGCATAAATTACTCCTTCGCCATTCTCATCTCTAACAACTATATCGGTTACATAAGCAAAGTCTTCTGTGGAAGGGATTAACTCCCAATTGTTTCCACCATCAGTAGTTTTGTAAATACCTGCACCTAAACCAGATGATTTTCTGTAAATAATTCGTGCAGTTTGTGCTTCTCCTGTACCAACATACATAGTTTGGGTATTGGTGGGATCGTAAGTAATACAACTTACGGCCAGACTAGGCCAGAAATCATTAACTGCCTGCCATTGCGACGACTGACTTGAAATATTTTCATTATACCATAGGCCACCAGTTACTCCTCCTGCCCATACTTTACTTTTATCTTCATCATTGGGATCAAACATTACAGCACGCGTACGACCACCTAAACTTACTTCAGTGCCTTGCCACTCCAACATGGGTTCGTAATCCCTATCAGACTTTTGTTGGTCAACTAACTCTTGTGTGCTTTTGTAGGCTTCAAGTAATCTTCGCTCAGGAACATATCCTAAGTCAGGATCCACACATGTAATAAATTCCTGAAATGCAGCCATATCAGGTTGGTCTGCTGCTTTTATATCTTTTGAGATTTTCGATTGAATAGATTGGAATTCCTTGGCAGATTCTAATATTTTAGCCTCATATTGAGTTCTGGAATCAACAACTTGAAAGTTATTAATAATAAAACCTGCTGCTATAATTGCTAAAACTGAAAATGATAAAAGTAAACTTCTTTTCATAGTGAAGTGAATTTAATTGATAATCAATAATATATCTATCAGAAAATTTGTATCCTTAAAAAAATAAACAGAATACCTATTTCTACGCTAATATATGACAAATAAGAGATTACACTTGTTGCTTGAAAACTATAATGAAAATTAAAATATTTAATAATCGCAACAAATAGTATAAGAGTACTATCAATAATTTTTCACCTAAGCAGAATTTTGTTTTTATGAAGGAAAAAATTTATTTCATGTCCATAAAATCATCTTTAGATGTAAGATTAAAGCCTGCTAATTTTGATTTTTCCAGCTTTGAATTAAGCCTGGGCAGTTGATCTTTGATAAGATTATTTATCTCAACTTCTAATTCTTCTATCTGCTGATCAAGTTCTTTCAAGCCATCTATTTGGGATTGAGTTGGACGCCCGTCATAACTCATAACACCGCCATATATTTCTCCTAACCTTTCTCTGATTCGCTCTTCACCTGTAATTCTACCTTCTTTGGTAGCCAGTATTTTGGATCTTGTTTCATCCATTTTATCAGAAAGATTGATGAGTTTTTTAGATAGGGAAGATGAAACAGAGTCGGCTTTTTGTTTTGCCTGATCTCTGATTTCTCTAATCTGGAAATCAAGATATGCCAGATCTTCAAGAAGATTATAAGCCTCCATAACAATTTCATGCCTCATATCTCTGTCGGCATTAGTATGATGAGGATTATCATAATATTCTACTTTCATAGTTCCAGTAATGGTATCCTTATTTTTAACAATCTTTACAGTGTATTCTCCAGGAGGGTATTCCGGACCTGACATGGCATTTCCAAGCAATTGAACAGATGATGGTACTTTAGGTTTTTCCATTCTCATTTGCCATTTAACGATATTTATTCCCTTTCTTTTTCCAGCCGGTAAAGTTTTTATTTTCTTGCCTTTTGAGTCATAAATTTCAAGGCTCATATCACCAAATATGTGACGCTTTTTCATATAGTAAGTAATCATCATCGTTTCGGAAGGGTTTGAGCCTCTGAAGCCATCATCTCCAGTAGATCCTCCCAAACCATAATTAAATCCCAACTTATATGGTCTCGAATTTAAGAATGCGATATTTTCTGATAATTTATCAACGCTTAGGTTCTGTAAAGGGGTAAGATCGTCGAGCACATAAATCCCTCTTCCATGTGTTGCAATTACAAGATCGTTTTCTCTACTTTGGAAAACCATATCTCTCACCGAAACTTTTGGCATATTTCCAGTAAATCGTGTCCAATTTTCACCTCTGTCAATACTCAAAAACAACCCATATTCTGTTCCAAGAAATAATAAATCAGGATTTTGCAAGTCTTCTTTTATAATATGGCAATAAGCATCAATATTTTCATCTGTTATGTTTTTCCATGTTTCACCAAAGTCCTCTGTTTTGAAAACCCAGGCTCTTCTATCACCTATTTTATGTCCATCGAAAGTAACATATGCAGTACCAATTTTATGATTGGAAGGTTCCACAAAAGAGACCCATGTAAAGGATGGCACATCAGGAATATTTGAACGTACATTTGACCATGTTTTTCCACCATCTTTGGTAATTTGCACATTACCATCATCGGTACCTACCCAGATAAGATTTTCATCCATCGGAGATTCTCCAATAGTTACAATTGTACAATGATTTTCAGCTGCAGAGTTATCAATGGTAAGCCCTCCGGTTTCTTCCTGTTTTAACTTATCAGGATTGTTAGTTGTTAAATCAGGAGATATTCTATCCCAAGAATTTCCTTTATCTGATGATACAAATAGAAATTGGCTTCCCATATATAAATTAATTGATTTAGGGCCAAATACCATAGGAGTATTCCAGTTAAATCTTAGTAAGGTTCCATCTTCTGAATACGGTTTTATATCCTTTAATTCTCTGGTATCAAGGAAAGCACGTCGTGTTCCTCCTCCCTGCCATTGCCAGTACATTATATTACTGTCTTCAGGATCGCGCAGAACATTGAATCCATCTCCCCATCCAACGCGTTTCCAATCATTATTAGTAATTCCACCAGCTGATTTTGAAGGCGCTAACCATGAACCATTGTCTTGTAGTCCTCCAAAAATATTATATGGTTTCTCATTATCTACATTTACATGATAGAATTGTGAGACTGGAATATTTCTAAAAAATGACCATGTATTGGCAGCATCTCTTGAAACATATAAGCCTCCATCGGTAGCCAAATACATTAAATCATTATCATTAGGTGATATCCATAAATCATGAACATCGCTATGAAAGTTTCCTCCTTTAATTGCTGGGCTCATAAATGTTTTACCACCATCTTCGCTAACTTTCAGGCCGAAACCTGGTTTATAAACTCTGTTGGTATCAACAGGATCGGGAACAAAAAAGCCAAAATAAAATGGGCGCTCAGCAACATCATTACTGCTATTATTCATTAATTCCCATGTTATGCCTTTATCTTCAGACCTATAAAAAGAAGTTTTTTCTGCTTCAACCAAAAGGTAAACAATATTATTATCCACGGGACTAATTTCAACATGAACTCTTCCCCATATTCCTTCTGGAAGGCCATTTGTTACTTTGTTCCAATTGTCACCACCATCTTCTGAGATATAAAACCCACTACCTTTTCCTCCTGATCTGAAATACCATGGTTTACGTCTTAAATCCCAAAATCCGGCATAAATCCGATTTGGATTTTCTGGGTCTATAGCCAGGCCTGAACATCCTGTATTTTCATCAACATATAGTACTTTTTCCCATGTTTCTCCACTATCTGTTGTTTTATAAAGTCCTCTTTCTTCACTAGCATTCCATAATGGACCCAGTGCACCTGCATAAACAATATTTGAGTTATCAGGATCAATTTTTATGTATGAGAATCTTTCTGTTTTTTCAAGGCCTTTGTTTTTCCACGTCTTCCCTCCGTCTTTACTTAGATAGATACCATTCCCAACAGATGTACTATTTCTTGTCCAAGGCTCGCCTGTACCTGCCCAAATTGTGTCGGGATGTTTTTGGTCGATCCGGATTTCGCCTACAGCCTGAATTTCATCATCAAAAACTTGTTTAAAGGTAGTTCCTCCATTTTCTGATTTATAAATTCCGCCTCCAGCGGTTGCTACATAAATAATTCTAGGGTCACTTATTAGAGCATCTACCGCAGAAATCCGACCGCTCATTACAGCAGGACCGATATTTCTTAATTGTATATCTCCAAAAGTATTTTTGTCTAGTTTTGGCTGAGCATAAGCCAGCATGCTGAAAATAGTGACAGCCATCAGGGAAAGGTAGAACTTCTTCATAATATTAGTTTTTAATGAATAAAAGCATGCAATATAATTGTAAACTACACGTATACAGCGTTATATAGCGTTATTATGAAGTGTAAAACGTATTTATCACTTCACAATATTGAATTTATATGTCTGAATTTACTCTTTTTCTGCTTCTGCTTCCTTTTTGACTGGTTTGTCAAAAATAGTTTCGTCAACTGATTCATTGAATTTAACAGTTTCAATCACTACTGCCTGACCAGTTTGACCATTCATCTTAACCTCAAAACTATGTGCCATCATAAGATCGCCCTCTGGTTTAAAATCACTATAAAAGGTTTCGGCGGTAATTTCCTGACCTCTCATAGTTGTAATTGATTTTTCCTTTAAAATTACAAAATTTTCTGCATCAATATAATAGGTTTGACTATCTCCGTCGGGGAAAGTAAGCTTTACTAAATAAACTTCGCTACCCTCCATATCTTCTTTCCCAAGAAGTTCAACAGTATTACCTTTTTCCTGGTACTTATATAAAGGGCCCTCCATATCAGCTTGTCGTTTCATGGATTTAATTTGTTCGGGGGGTAAGTCTTGCGGTTCAAGTGTACCGGTCCAAGGTGCAATATACCAAGCACTACCAGAATTATATGCCTGTACCATTTTTTGACCTTGTATGTCGACTTCCAATCTAAACTTATCAGGTTTAACAGTTGTAATAGTAAAAGGAGTTTCCATACCGCTATTTACAGATTTTCCATTCATTATGATTGAATTAATATCATCATAATTTTTCAATCCCATTACTTCATAATAGTTATTTAATATCTCATCGAGAGATAAATCCTGAGCATTTAAGTTTGCAAATGCTATTAAAGTTGCTAGCAATAAAAGTGTAATTTTCTTCATGACATATGTATTTTGGTAAAAATTTTTAGTTTTCAAAAATCATGCTAATATATGTAAAGTACATCATTGCAGGGGTTTCTATTTTTTTAAACATTTCAGAATATTTGTAAACGTTCGTATTTGAACAGTTTATTGTTCACCAATGGGCGACAATAAATCTTCGTTATCCTCATCAAAAGAATAGTCTTCATTATGAGATGAGGTAAATAAAGTTCTTAATTTGTTTTTTGCTTTTTGTTTTATATCGTCGGTAATATGATCATTACCTGTACTGATTGCATACATTATGAATGTGAGGTCGTCTGTAAATCCCAATCCGGGGATTAAGTCAGATATTAAATCCATTGGCAGGATAAAATATCCAAGGGCGGCCATAAATATCAAACGGGTTTTCAATGGTATATTTCTGTCGCTTATCAGGTAATACAAAATTATTGCATAAAACAACAAATTGGTACCCAGTTTTCCAGCATAATGCTGTAACTTTTTAAGGAACTTCTGCTCGCTAAAAAAGCGAGTATATTTTAATGAAAATGAGTTGTTTGCCATAGTATTTTTTAGATTTATTTAATAAATTTTCTTTGCTTTAATTTAGCAGGCTTTAAAACCTCTTCGATTTCATGGAGTTCGTTGTTCTCAATTATTATATCAGCATCCTTTAAGGCATTTAAATCCAGATTAAAAACAGCCATTACGTTTGGAATCTTTCTTATTTTTTGTGCAATTTCTGCAGTAAAACTATCATCAGGAAACTCTTTGAAAAGTAAAAAATAATCTATTTCCTTTTTGGAGGGAATCAATCTGCCAGAAGATGACTTATTTGAAATTAAATAAATCTTTGCCATTAAAAGATTAAAACAATAGTAATACCAGGAGAAACTGCTTAAATTACCCTCTTTATCTGCAAAATTAAAATCCTTATATTTCTTTAAATCTATATTGACAGCACTGTTTATATGGAATGCAAGGGTATAGTCTTTTAACTGACTAACTATTCCAAGTAATTGATAACCATCAAAATAATCTATTTCTATATTTAGTTTTTTTGCCATATAATATAAAAATCACAAATGGTGATTATATAGTTTTCTATAGGTAAAACTATTGTTTTTTTCTAAGAAGACGAAACTTACTTAACTTACTGAAGAATCTGCCCCATATTTCAGCATCCAGAAGAGGTGCATCAGTTGTGGCTTTCCATGTTAAGAATAATCCTATTGGAAGTATAACAAAAGTTGATAGCCATACCCCAAAAATAACATTCCATTCACCGGTTAAAGCTGCTTTTTCGCCTGTTATTGAAGTCACATGATACACAACAAAAAACAATACTGATATTACCACAGGGAGTCCCAATCCTCCTTTTCTGATTATCGCTCCTAAAGGTGCACCAATGAAAAAGAATATTAAACATGCAAGTGATAGTTTAAATTTTTGATGCCATACCACCTCATGTTTCTTTAGAATTAAAGCTCTTGATTCAAGTTCCCTTTGATAAAAAATTATGTTCTCTTTAAAAGACCTAACATTTTTTAAACTTTTTGCTAAAATTTGTGTAGCTGCACTATTTCTAAAATTTTCCAATAGTGGGTACTTTAAACTATCTAGTCTGGCTGTATCAACAATAATAACCGTATCTATTGTAGTGCTATCCATTTTGTCGATATATGAAAACTTTTTCATATACTTCTTTTTGTAAAACTCAACTCTATCAACTTTAGTTTTGCTAAGGCTATCAATAGAATAATTTAATTGCTCAATATTTAGCATTGAATAGTGAGATCGAAACAAATCTTCATTTGTTCTGTTGAGTTTAAAATCTCCTAAGTCGAAAACCAAAATCTGTTTATCGAACTTCGTACTCTGAAAAGGTCGGTTAACTCTATATCCTCTTTCTTCAATTTCAGCATAGGAATTACCATCAAAAAGCGTAAATATCATCTTTGATTTATCAGGAGAGAGTTTCATAATTCCCTTTTTGGCTAGTGTTACCTGAGTATTTCCTTTCCTATCAGAATGATCATAAATCTTTACGTCATAAATTGTTTTATTGTCTTTGTCTTTGCTGCCAACCTGAATAACTATATTATCGAGACCATCGTAAAAAATGCCTTCGTTTATATTAAATGCCAGTTTCTGTTGCCGTACATCATACAGAAGTGATCCGAATTTTAAATTTGCAACTGGCAATACATAATTAGAAAAGAAGAAAGCACCAAGACTAATAAAAATAGCTAGTATTGCCAAAGGTTTCATGGCTTTCCGTAATGAAATGCCAGCAGCTTTTATTGAAACTAGTTCATAATGTTCGCCAAGATTACCAAAAGTCATCAATGAAGATAAAAGTATCGCCAATGGCAGAGCCAATGGCACGAATGTAGAGGATGCGTAGAATAACAATCTGGCTATGATATGCCACTCAAGTCCTTTTCCAACCAAGTCATCGATATACTTCCAAAGAAATTGAAGCAACAAGATAAATAGTGCAATAAAAAAAGTAAATATAAATGGCCCCAAAAAAGATTTGAGCATATAAGTTTGTAATTTTTTCATTAACTATTTATGATAAGTATTTAAAAAAGGCTTTAATATTAATCCTGAATATTTCTCAATATTAATAGAGAAAGATATTTTATGATAGTTGCAAATTTAAGAATTATAGTCATAATATTTATTTTTTAAGTTTGCAGTATAGAATTTTGACTATGAAGAATATTTTCATTTTTTTATTCCTCTTTGCCAACGCTGCAGTTTTTGCCCAAAAAACTGATACTATTGTACATATAAACGGTAATATATTAACCGGTGAGATAAAACGTTTAGATTACGGAATTATTTCATATAAGATGGATGGAATGGGAACTATCAAATTTCAAACAAATAAAATAAAGACGATTATTTCCAAAAAGCAATTTGAAATAAAACTTGCTGACGGATTTAATTATTTTGCTTCAATTGACTCTTCCAATACGGGTCGATCAGTTAAACTAATTCTATCTAATTCAGGATTCAATGTTGATATTGATGAAATTAATGAAATTTACCCTCTGAAACAGAATTTTTGGCTTCGACTGAGTGGTAAACTAAGTTTGGGTTATAGTTATAATAAAGGTAGCGGGATTAATAATTTTAATTTTGCGGGCAATTTTGATTACCGAAAGAGAAAATCACACTTTGACTTAAGTTGGAATAGTAATTTTACTGCTAAGGAAGATTCCATTTTATCTAGCAAAAGCGACGTTAGTCTTGTTTATGAACATTATTTAAAAAACCACTTTTCTGTGTATACAAAAACTAGTGCTGATCATGCAACGGAAATGGGACTGGAATTAAGGATGTCGCAAGCTGTTGCCGGACTGTACGACTTGGTATACAATCATAGAAATAGACTAAATACCAGCCTGGGCTTAAGTGGTAACAGGGAATGGTCGGTAAGTGACACAATTAGTCAGGATAATCTCGAAGCCTTCGTATCTTTAAATTACAAGTTTTACAAATATATAAGCCCTAAATTAGACATTTCAACGAGTTTTATTTTCTACCCCAGTTTGACTGATAAAGGAAGATTACGTATTACATATGACCTTAATTCAAGTATCGAAGTGTTCAATGATTTCTTTGTTGGATTAAATTATTATTATAGCTTTGACAGTAAACCTATTGGAATTAATTCTTCCAATGAGGACTGGGGTATTACAACAACATTTGGTTATTCATTTCATTAAGGTTGGCTGTGGAAGAAAGATATACTTTTAAAAAAAGCGAAAGGCTTAACTCTAAAATACTTATAAATCAACTATTTAGTGATGGCAAGTCCTTTTTTGAATTTCCTTTCAAAGTGGTTTTTAAAAGTGTAGATAATATTGATAATAAATCTAATTCCATTTTAATTAGTGTGCCCAAGAGAAATTTCAAGAATGCCACCGACAGAAATAAGATAAAACGCCTGATTCGGGAATCATATCGTTTAAACAAACACATACTGATTGACGATGCAACTCCAGAGAAGCGAAATTGGAATATAGCCTTTATTTACAATGCCAAATCAATACTTACTTTTAAGGAGATAGAAAGGAAAATAATTCTAATTTTGCAATCCATAAAAAAACAGGATGAAATATCTACTTTCTAAGTTGTTTATTTTTTTGATTAGGGTTTATCAGTATACTTTATCCCCATTTATTGGTAGATCATGTCGCTATACACCCACATGTTCGCATTATAGCATAGAGGCAATTCAAAAACATGGCCCGTTTAAAGGTGGATGGATGTCATTAAAACGAATAGCTTCATGTAATCCATGGGGAGGAAGTGGATACGATCCGGTACCGTAATAAATTTTATAAGACAATATGAAGATTAAACTCTTAATACTAGGAATATTTTTCAGCACTTTATTAATTGCTCAAAATGAAAATAATTTTGAACTTTCAAAAAACCTGGAGATTTACAGTGATGTAATGCGAAAACTAAATTTGCAATATGCTGAGGACATCAAACCCGGTGAATTGACAAAAAATGCAATTGATGCCATGCTAAGGGATTTGGATCCTTATACTGTTTATATTCCCGAATCAAATCTTGAAGATCTCGACCTGCTTACAAGAGGAGAATATGGTGGAATTGGTGCATTGATACAAAAACAAGGAGATTATGTGGTAGTTAGTGAACCTTATGAAAACTTTCCTGCTCAAAAAACTGGCTTAAAAGCAGGAGACAGAATAGTTGAGATTGATGGAGAATCTACCATAGGGAAAACTTCCAGTGAAGTGAGTGAGAAACTCAAGGGGGTGCCTGGTTCAAAAATTTCAATTGTAGTAATGCCTTTTAATGACACAACCAGGATAACTCATGAACTGGAAAGGGAAAAGATTAAATTCCCAAATATTCCATATTCCGGAATGATAACAGATAATGTAGGTTATATAAGTCTTTCACAATTTAACCCAAATTCAGGATCAGAAGTAAAAAACGCTTTTCTTGAACTCGATAAAAATAATGATTTAAAGGGCATTATCCTGGACCTAAGAAATAATGGTGGAGGCTTGTTAAATGAAGCTGTAGAAATAGTTAATATTTTCGTTCCAAAAGGACAAAACGTTGTTACCACCAAGGGGAAACTCAAGGAGAGTACCATGACTCATAATACAAAAAATGCAGCAGTCGATACAAAGATACCTGTTGTGGTTTTGGTAAATGAAAATACAGCCTCAGCATCTGAAATTGTTTCAGGCTCTTTACAGGATCTCGACAGAGCAGTTGTAGTAGGGCAGAAAACCTATGGTAAAGGCTTAGTTCAGAATATACTTAGTTTACCTTATAACTCAAAAATAAAAATTACTGTTGCTAAATATTATATACCCAGCGGAAGATGTATTCAGGCAATAGATTATTTTAATAGAGATAAGAACGGTGTTGTTGATAAAATACCAGACTCGCTTTTAAGTGTTTTTAAAACAAAAGGCGGACGAGTGGTATATGATGGAGCAGGAATTTTTCCGGATATAATTGTTGAGCCAGTTAGGTTTAGTCAGATTAGCGCTGACTTATATGCAGGCAATTACATATTTAAGTATGCAAATGAATATTACAGCGAACATGATAGTATCGCAAAACCTTCTGAATTTGAAATAAATGACGCTACTTACGAGTCCTTTAAAAAGAGTGTAGAGAAAATGGATTTCGACTATCTTACCGAAACAGAGGTTCTTCTGGACAGAATAAACCAAAGTGCTGAAAGAGAGCATTATCTTAAAGCTATTGGTGAGGAACTTGAAAATCTAAAATCCTCTATAAAGGAAGAAAAGAAGAAGGACATTGATAAGTTCAGAAGTGAAATTGAAGAGATGCTTAAAATTGAGATTATTTCTAGATATTATTATCAAAAAGGAAAAATTATTGCATCTTTGGAAACAGATGAAGATATAGAAAAAGCAATTGAAATTATTAATAATAAAGATTTATATAAGTCTATATTGAAAGGGACCTATAAAGAAGAGAACACCAAAGAACAATAAACTTGACTAATACAAATTCAAATATTCATTCTGGTGCGGTTTTTTTCGCCCTTATTTTGCTGGTGGTTAGTATACCATTATCGAAATTTATGATGAGCATCAGTGAGTTTATGTTGCTGTTTCTTTGGGTGTGGTCAGGTTTTTCTTTTAGTATAGCCAGAAGGTTTTTTAAACTAGGAGGTTTTTTTAAAGGGATAATCCATTTTTTGAAGTATTTCTTTAATCTTGCAGCAAATAATCTGGTGGATAAATTTAAACTGTTCTTTCAAAATAAAGCTGCAGTTGTTTTTTCTTTAATATATGTAATTCATCTCCTTGGAGTTTTTATTTCAAGTGATATGGATTATACCTTAAAAGAATTAAGAGTTAAACTACCTCTCATTCTTTTCCCAGTAATTTTTGCTACTTCCGGAAGAATAAAATACCGGCAATTCAGAACACTTATGCTATTTTATGTGGCTGCTGTATTTGCCGGGACCATGGTAAGTGTTTATATATTTCTTCAGAAAAATTTTATTGATATTAGAGAAATATCACCGTTTATTTCATCTATTCGATTTGGACTGAACACTAGTTTTGCAATTTTCACTCTAGTATATTTCATTTTTGTGGACCATAAGTTTAAATTATGGATGAAAGTGATATTTGTATTAGTTGGGATATGGTTTTTATTATTTATTTTAATGATAGAATCGGTTACCAGTTTTACTATAATCTTTTTCCTAAGCATTGGTCTTCTAATATATAATATGCTTAAATCCAGACGATTGTTGTATAAATTGTTAATACTTTCCTTGGTATTAATGATACCATTGGCCGTAGGATTAAAAACTTATAATATAATAAAGAAAGCAACAACTCCTCCAGATATAATAATTTCCCAACTTGATAAAAAAACAGCCTTGGGCAATGATTATGTACATGATACTATTTCTCGTTATGTAGAGGACGGCAAATACGTCGGGATTTATTTATGTGAGGTTGAAATGCGAGAAGCCTGGAATAAGAGAAGTGATAAGAAATATTATGATGTTGACAAAGATGGTAATAGTATAAAAGAAGGCCTAATTAGATATTTGACCTCGAAGGATTTAAGAAAAGATTATAGTGGTGTTAGTGCATTGAGCGAATGGGATATTAAAATGATAGAAAATGGATGTGCCAATGTGAACTATGTTAAAAAGCCGGGCTATAAAACACGAATTCTAAAAATTATAAAAGGATATGAGGTATATAAATTAACATCAGACCCAAGCGGTAGTTCTGTAATGCAGCGGCTGGAATACCTGAAAGCTTCATCCTCACTAATAAAGGAAAATTGGTTATATGGAGTTGGCACAGGCGATTTGGAGCAGGCACTTTACAAAAAGTATAATGAAATGGGTTCTAAACTAAAGACAGAGTTTAGATATCATGCCCATAATCAGTACTTTGCTATATTTATTGCATTCGGTATTTTTGGGTTTATTATATTTATAGTTGCTCTTATTTACCCTGCTATTGCTACTAAAAGTTTCACCGACTATTTTTTCAGTGTATTTTTTGTAATTATCACTTTCTCAATGCTTTCTGATGATACATTAGAGACCCAGGCCGGAGTCACCCTTTTTGCATTTTTCTACTCATTTCTAATGTTTGGAAAAAATAGGTCTAATGCCTGGAAATTTATATTTTAGCAAATAAATTAAATTGTGAAGGAAAAGATAATTTCGGTACGATTATTTGAATTTGATTCAGAAGACGAACTGTCTTCCAGTGAAAGTAATCTGTTGAATCATGCAAAAAAAGCATGTACAAATGCATATGCCCCTTACTCACAGTTTAGGGTTGGAGCGGCCTTACTATTAGAAAATGGTGAAGTAATTACAGGAAGCAACCAGGAGAACACATCTTATCCGAATGGGATTTGTGCCGAAAGAGTAGCCATATTCACAGCAAAAAATAAGTACCCTGATATAGCCATAAAATCGATAGCAATTACTGCAAATACTAATAATTTTGAAATTGAAGAACCAATTTCTCCTTGTGGCGCGTGCCGCCAAGTAATAGCAGAAACGGAAAGTCGTCAACATAAAGAAATTAAAATAATAATGAAGGGTAATAAGGGACCTGTTCTACTTACCAATGGAATTAAAAACCTACTGCCCTTAATGTTTCATGAAGAAAAATTAAAAAAATAAAAAATATAATTGTATGAAAAACATAATTGTTTCCCTATTGGTTTTATTAACCTTAAGTTCCTTTTCAGGAGATAAACCTGCTTATAGAATATTTAATAATGAAGGCAAAAAAGTAAAGTATAAAAAGATGCTTGAAACTGTAAAAGATGCCGATGTTGTGTTTTTTGGCGAACTTCATAATAATCCTGTAGTTCATTGGTTGCAATATAATTTAACAACGGATTTGTATACAGCAAAGGCTGGTAGTATTATTTTAGGAGCAGAAATGTTTGAAGCAGATAATCAACTTATATTAAATGAGTATCTCAATGGAAATATTTCCCAAAAGAGTTTTGAAAAAGAAGCCAGACTATGGCCAAATTATAAGACTGATTATAAGCCATTGGTTGAATTTGCCAAGGATAGTAGTTTAGTTTATGTTGCTACTAATATTCCACGCCGCTATGCATCTACAACTTATAAGAAAGGCTTTGAAGCTTTAGAAGAGTTAAGTGCAGAGGCGAAGTCATATATAGCACCTTTACCAATAGAGTATGATCCAGAACTTAAAGGCTATAGTGATATGATGAAGCAAATGGAAGGCATGGGACATGCAAACCCTAATTTACCTAAAGCACAGGCTATTAAGGATGCAACAATGGCATACTCTATAGCAGAATTTGCTGGCAATGGAAAAACATTTATTCATTATAATGGAGCATATCATTCTAATAATTACGAAGGAATAATATGGTATTTAAATAAATATAAGCCAGGATTAAAAATAGTAACAATCACCTCTGTTGAACAAGGGAATGTGGAATCCTTAGATGAAGAGTTTGACAATTTAGCAAACTTTATAATTGTAGTGGATGAAACCATGACGAAAACCAACTAATTACTATATATATAAAAAGGAAAGGCAGATTCATTATGGGTTTGCCTTTTTTTATTTCTAAGTTTTTAGAAACAAAAAAAGCAGGCTAATTTTAATTAACCTGCTTTAATATTTTATATTGACATTTTTACCTGCCTACTTCAACTACTTCATAGCCTTCAACTATATCACCAACTTTAATGTCATTAAACCTTTCAATATTTAAACCACATTCATAGCCTGCAGATACTTCTTTTACATCATCTTTGAAGCGCTTAAGTGATCCTAATACTCCTGTATAAACTACAATACCATCTCTGATGAGTCGTACGTTTGTTTTACGGTTTATTTTACCATCAAGAACGTAACAACCTGCAATTGTTCCAACTTTAGTAATTTTAAATACTTCTCTAACTTCAATATTACATACGATTTTCTCTTCCATTTTAGGAGCAAGCATGCCTTTAACAGCATCCTTAATTTCTTCAGTTGCCTGATAGATGATAGAGTATAATCGAATGTCTATTTGTTCTTTTTCAGCAAGTCTTCTGGCTTGTGGAACAGGGCGTACCTGGAATCCAATTATAATTGCATCAGATGCTGAGGCCAGCATAATATCCGATTCGGTAATTGCACCTACTGCTTTATGAATAACGTTAACCTGTACTTCATCACTTGAGAGTTTCAACAACTCATCACTAAGTGCTTCAACAGAGCCATCAACATCACCTTTAACAATAAGGTTCATTTCTTTAAAATCTCCAATTGCAATACGGCGACCAATTTCATCAAGAGTAATATGCTTTTGAGTACGAAGACTTTGCTCACGTATAAGTTGCTGGCGTTTATTAACCAAACTCTTGGCTTCCTTTTCATCCAGCATTACATTGAAAACATCACCAGCCTGAGGTGCTCCATTTAATCCTAAAATTACAACTGGAACAGATGGTCCAGCGCTATTTTTGGTTTTGTTTCTCTCGTTGAACATTGCCTTTACTCTACCATACACAGGTCCTGCTATAATAATATCTCCTTTTTCCATGGTTCCTTCCTGTACTAATACAGTTGAAACATAACCACGACCCTTATCAAGTGTTGCTTCAATAACAGTACCTTTACCCGGTTTTTTAGGGTTTGCTTTTAGTTCAAGCATCTCTGCTTCAAGCAATACCTTATCCAGAAGGTCGTTTATCCCCATACCATTTATAGCAGATATTTCCTGCGATTGGAATTTTCCACCCCACTCTTCCACAAGTATGTTCATTTGTGAAAGTTGTTCTTTTATCTTGTCGGAACTGGCACCCGGCTTATCCATTTTATTGAATGCAAAAACAATAGGTACACCTGCAGCCTGAGCATGGTTAATTGCCTCTCGCGTTTGAGGCATCACGCTGTCGTCGGCAGCAATAACAATAATGGCGATGTCGGTTACTTTAGCACCTCTGGCGCGCATGGCTGTAAAGGCTTCGTGACCCGGAGTATCAAGGAAAGTAATAACTTTTCCTGATTCGGTTGTTACTTCATAAGCACCAATATGCTGGGTAATACCTCCTGCCTCACCGGCAACAACATTAGCTTTTCTAATATAGTCTAGTAATTTTGTTTTACCATGGTCAACGTGACCCATTACAGTAACAATAGGGGCTCTGTCTACAAGGTCTTCTGGTTTGTCTTCTTCTTCATGAATTTCTAAACTATCCTGATCATCTACACTAACAAATTCGGTTTTAAAACCATATTCTTCAGCAACTAATGCTATAGTTTCCGCGTCGAGGCGCTGGTTAATGGAAACAAATAAGCCAATCTGCATACATGTTTTGATAATATCGGTTACACCAATATCCATCATTGTGGCAAGTTCATTGGCAGTAAGGAATTCGGTTACTTTTAATATACCTTTCTCTTCTGCTGTGCGTTCCATTTCTTCAAGTTTATTCTCATAAACGGTGTCGCGTTTTTGCCTTCTGTATTTAGATGATTTAGATTTCCCTGTTGGGGAAAGTCTGCTCAATGTTTCTTTAATTTTCTTTTGGATATCCTCTTCTGAAGGCTCAACTTTTGGTGGACGTTTTGGTCCTCCAGGTTTTCCTTTTTTGTGAGTTTGTTTCTTGTTATCCTGAGTGTTTTGCTGTTTTGTATCAGCAGCACCTGCCTGAGGCTTAATACGCTTTCTCCTCTTCTTATTCTTTCCACCATGTGCGTCAGATGATGATGCGACAGGTTTCTTCTTTTTAGATGGAGTTGTTGGAAGATCTATTTTACCAAGAACTGTTGGGCCTGATAATTTTTCGTGTTTAGTAGGAATAAAATTGTCATCTTCCTTTTTTTCTACTATATCTTTCTTCTCTACAGTTTTTTCCTCAGAATTTGGCTCTGGCTGTGTGCTTTCCTTTTTCTTCTCCTCTTTCTTAGGAGCTTCTTCCTCTACCTTCTTTTCAGCAGTTTTTTTCTCTGGTTTGGAAACTTTTCTTTTTGCCTCAGCTTCTTTACGCTTTTCTTCCTTAGTTTTCTTTTTAGGCCTAGTGCGTAAATTCATACTGTCGAGATCTATTTTGCCAAGTACTTTAGGCTCATTAGAATCCGATTCTTCAGCAGTAGTTTCTTTTGTTTCCTTTTCTGGTTCAGGAGTTTCTTCAACTTTTTCTTCTAACTCTTCCTCTTTAACTACCTCTTCGGTAACTTCAGGGAGATCTTCCTTTTTTTCTTCAACTTTCTCTTCAGGAATTTCCTCAACAGCCTCTTCAACCTCTTCCTCTACTTTAATATCTTCTTGAGTTTCCTCATTTATAACTTCTTCTTCTACAACAGGCTCTTCGGTCTTCTCCTCTTCTTCAATTTCTTCTGTTTCGTCTTCCAAAGGCTTTTCTTCAGGAACTTCTTCAGCATCAACTGTTTCTTTTACAGTTGCATCTTTCTTCTCAGCGTCCTGTTTTCTCATTCCTAAATTGGTAATTAGCAACTCCTCAGGGACTTCTATCTCTTCTATCTCTTCTTTATCTTCCTTTTCAGGGGTTTCTTTGATAGTAATAGGGCCCTGACCAAGGTATTCCAGATTACGTTCTTTGGAAGCCTTTTTTACTTCCTTTTCATCCTGGAATTCATCCTGAAGAATAGCATACATTTCAGGTTGCAACTTAGTATTAGGATTTTTAACTATTTCAAATCCTTTCTCACTAAGAAACTCCACAACAGTGTCAAGGCCAATATTAAATTCCCTTGCCGCTTTACTAAGTCTTACTACCTTTAATTTATCAGACATATATGCTAATTAATTTTTAATTCCTTTTTTGTGAATAAAAAGCCCCTAAAATTAAACTTTTTATTCGAATTCGCTTTTGAGTATTCTAATTACCTCACCAATGGTTTCTTCTTCTAAGTCGGTTCTTGTAATTAACTCTTCCATAGAGAGTTCGAGAACACTCTTTGCAGTATCACAACCTATAGCTATTAATTCATCAATAATCCACTGGTCGATTTCGTCACTAAACTCTTGTAGGTCAACGTCTTCGCTATCGGTATCCGTATCGCGATAAACATCAATTTCATATCCGGTTAATTTACCGGCAAGTTTTATATTGAACCCTCCCTTACCAATTGCCAGAGAAACCTGATCAGGCTTCATAAACACATCAGCCTTAGAGTTTTCTTCATCGATTTTAATTCCGGTAATTTTTGCCGGTGATAAAGCTCTTTGGATATATAGTTCCTGATTATTGGTAAAGTTTATAACGTCGATATTTTCGTTTTTCAACTCTCTTACTATACCGTGAATTCTGGAACCCTTCATACCAACACATGCTCCAACAGGATCGATGCGATCGTCATAAGATTCAACAGCAATCTTTGCTCTTTCGCCAGGAACCCTTACTATGTTTTTTATGGTAATTAAACCATCATATATTTCAGGTACCTCTGCTTCAAACAGTCGCTCTAAAAATATAGGTGAAGTTCTGGATAATATTATTACAGGATTGTTATTTCTAAGATCAACTTTTGAAACAACTGCTCTGATAGTATCTCCTTTTCGATAATAATCGGAAGGAATTTGTTCAGATTTTGGTAAAACTAATTCAATATCCTCATCATCGATAACAAGTATTTCTTTTTTCCAAACCTGATAAACTTCACCGGTTAATATTTCACCAACTTTTTCCTTGTATTTTTTGAATACTGAGTCTTTTTCATAATCCAGTATTTTAGAAACCAGATTCTGACGAATGGACAGAATTTCTCTTCTTCCAAAATCACCTAATCTGATTAATTCTGAAAATTCTTCACCAACTTCAAAGTCAGGTTCAACCTTTATTGCTTCCGATAGTTCGATTTGAAGATTTTCATCTTCCACATCACCATCTTCTACAATTTCACGGTATCTCCAAATTTCAAGGTCACCCTTATCAATATTTACAATTATATCGATATTGGCTTCTTCACCATACTTTTTTTGAAGCAAGGACTGGAAAATCTCTTCCAGAATATGCATCATAGTTTCTCTGTCGATGTTCTTGAACTCCTTAAACTCAGAAAAAGTTTCGACCAAATTTATTGTATCCATTTCTTATTATTTTCTTCTTTAAAAAACAATTACGCCCTTGGCAAGTTTGATTTTTTCAAAAGGTATTTCTATGGTGTCACCTACAATCATCTTTTTGCTTTTGCTTTTAGGACCTTTCTTTTTTACTAGTTCTTCCTTTAAAAACAAATTCACATCATCAAATGAATGTAAAATCCCTCTTTTAATACTATTGTCATCCAGACTCAATTCAATGGCTTTTTCAATATATTTTTTATACTGACGATGCAATAAAATAGGCTTGTCGATACCATAAGAAGAAACACTAAGTTCAAAGTCCTCTTCCTCTCTATCCAGACTACCCTCGATCAACCTGCTAACTTCAACACATTTGTCGATACTTACGCCCTCATCACCATCAATAATAACAGAAATATTATTTTGTGAATCCACCTTAAGTTCAACAACAAAAAGAGAAGACTCTTTAAGCGTATCATTAACCAGTTTATCAATTTTATTTTTGTCGATCATATATAAAAACGAAGGGGACATTAAGCCCCCTCAAAATTAAAAACCATCTTTCCAAGTTGTCCGACAAGGGCTCGAACCTTGACCGGCAGAACCAAAATCTGCAGTGCTACCATTACACCATCGGACATTCGGGGTGCAAAGATACATGATTTTTTTATTTTGCAAATCTG
>PKTD01000074.1 GCA_002869315.1 Marinilabiliales bacterium
AAGTAGAGCTTCACCATTAGTAACAACAATAGTAATATTTGCATGAGGATTGTCTTCCGTAAGAGTTATATATGCAGGTGTAGTTTCAATACCAACTATTTCGGTATACACTATATATGTTCCATAGGGAAGATCTGAGAAATTGAAATTTCCATTTTCATCAGTCCTTAAATATGTGATTGGATTACTATTGTCATCGAGTAAAAGAATTTCAACATTTGACATTAAGCCTCTAGTTTCGTCAGAGTTTACAACTCCTTCTATAGTACCATTGGCTGTATTTGTTAAATTGCTGTCAGCTATCATATAAACATCATATGAATATCCTGTTGGGAATGGAAAAACAGGTAGGGCATACTCCCAGTTTAGCGCACTGAAATGATAAGTTGGTAGATAATCTCCATAGTATGCAGAAGCATCAGTCAACTCTGCTTGAACAAAGTACATACAGTTTTCCAGAGCTACTTCATCAAACTGGTAATAACCATTTGCATCAATTTGAGTTGTGGCATAACTAACCAAATCCTGTCCAAGTGTATCGAATGTCATTAGACTAACATTAGCGTAATCAGCCATAAGGCTATCCTCGAGATAAATATTTCCATAAACTGAGAAAGATAAGTTATCACCTATCCACACGGTTTCTGAATAATACGAAATACAACTCGAATCAGCTGATGAAGCAAATAGTTCAACATAATATATTCCTGACTGTGAGTAAGTATGGGTAACATTCTGGCCAACAGCCGTTTCACCATCACCAAAAGTCCATTCATAAGTCAGACTATCTCCCATATTGTCAGAATAGCCTGAAAAATCAACTGTTAGATTATCTATAGTATATTCAAACCATGAGAAACAATCAATAAAAATTGTATCGTTGAATACAAAAACTTCTTCACAATAAGTACTTTGGCAACTATCTGAAGAGATACTCAGACATACTTGATAAATTCCAGTGGTGTCAAAAGAGTGAATTGGATTTTGCTCATTACTTGTACTTCCATCTCCAAAGTCCCACGACCATTCATTAGGATTTCCCCATGAATAATCAATAAATTGTATATCCAGTCCGCCATTAACAGGATCTCCCTCGGGATAATAATAAAATGAAGCCTGACACTCATTATCCCAGTCAATAACATTTACAATAGAGCAAAAAATGCTTTCACAAGTATCTCCGGTAATATCATCAATACTAGTAATTGTTAAACACACTTCATAATCGCCATAAGCATTATAACTATGTGTTGGGTTTTGCTCATCAGAGCCAGTACCATCTCCAAATTCCCATGACCATGATGAAGGCATATCTCCATTATTACCCATACTTAAATCAACGAAATTGATAGTATTGTAATTAGTAGAGTCGGAATAATAAAAATACATAGCAGCACATTCACCAGGCCATATAG
Source organism: Marinilabiliales bacterium (assembly GCA_002869315.1). Taxonomy (GTDB): domain Bacteria; phylum Bacteroidota; class Bacteroidia; order Bacteroidales; family F082; genus BM524. The sequence goes on from PKTD01000074.1 coordinate 1,416, forward strand.
TATCATTTCCAACGTAAACGGGCATGGCATAAGTACTTGCACAGTTATTGCTATCTGATGATATTGTTAGTGTTACAAAATACTCACCTTCGGCAGGAAATTCATGAATTGGGTTTTGATCTGTTGAGGAATCTCCATCACCAAAATCCCATGACCATGATTCGGGATTACCAAAAGAGACATCTATAAAGTTCATTGTAAGAGGTGCTTCCCCTGGCCAATAATCAAACATTGCCTGACAGTCACCTGGCCATATAGTATCGTTACCTACATATAATGGCATGGCATATGTACTTGTACAAGCAGTGCTGTCCGATGATATCGTAAGAGTAACAAAGTATTCACCCTCTGCCATATATTCATGAATAGTGTTCTGGTCTGTTGATATATTACCATCGCCAAAATCCCATGACCATGAATCAGGATAACCGAAAGACATATCAATAAAATTTAGCGTCAATGGTGTTTCTCCAGGCCAGTAATCAAACATTGCCTGACATTCTTCACCACCACCACCGGGGTTGCCACATATTTCAAAATCGTTTACAAAAACACTATTGTTTTCTGTAAACTGGTTTCCTGCAGTAATTAAATTTCCATTACAATCAAAGGTTTCTGTATAGACCATTCCTTCTGTTCCTATAGGTACGTCAATGATATCCTGGTAAAAACCAGATTCGTTGGTAAATACAACATTGAAATAAATAAAATCATTACTTAAACTGTCACCGGGTATTGAAATTTGAACAATCTGCCCGGGAAGGGGATTAGATGTTGAATCGTCAGTAATTGTTCCACTCAAGGATAGATTGTAAGTTTGTCCTAAAACTGTCAAACTTAATAAACCCATCATTAAGCTAAAAATAATTCTTCTCATAATTTTAAATTTAAATTAAACATTGATTTAATTCCCTTAATCGTAATGTTCTTAATTGTAAGACAAGAAATATATATATGGTTGTCTGAGAAATAAAACTTTTTTACTAAAAATATTTTTTCTGTTATTTAACTTATTTACTGGTTATTACGCACAAACTTACCGTTTGATATTAAATTACCATCCGATGAAATAATTTTATAAAGGACTATCGAGGCATCACTATTCTCCAGATTTATAATAAACTCTGAATTATTATGTACTAGCTGAAATTTATATTTTCCGATTTCTTTGCCCAAAAGATCCGACAACTCAATAGTAATTTCATCTTCTTCATAAGAAATAAAACTAAAGATAATGAAGTCTTTTGCAGGAACAGGATAAACATTTTCTAATTGTAGTGTAGTAGAGTTAAAGACAATTTCTTCCAAACCTACATAGGCATCGCAAGCTAAAACAAGTTGATTATCTTCTGAAAACGGCTCATTATCTGTAATTTGTACCTTTTCAACAGTAGATAAAAAGCCACTAATTTCTGCCTGTAATATATAATTCCCTAAGGGTAATGAACCAAACTCATATCTACCAAAATTATCTGTCTTTGTAAATAATACATAATCATCATCCTTAAACAGTTTTACTATTTTATCAGCTAAATCAATTTCCTGAACACAGGTTTCATCTGATACTAAACTGCCGCTGATACTACCTGAACAAGCAGCAAGACCTTTTAACTTAACTAAGTTTACATTAATTGCAAACTGATTGTCTGATTGCAGATCAAAACTACTTGCATATGTCCAACTGGTTTTATCTCCATAGTAAGAAGGGGCATAATTATCATAATCTTTAGATGTATTATCCAGTTCAAATCTCAGCATATATTCACCTTCTGGTTTCTGGACAAACCAGTAATAGCCAAATTTCCAAAAGTCACGCTTATCCATGTATTTCCATTGATTCTCATACTTCCTGTATAAATAGGCCGTTGCCTTATTGGAACTATCATTTTCATCTATATTAATGGTGAAACCATCAATGAAAGCATGTCCTCCAAAATTATAATAAGCAGGAGTAGATATTTCTTTACATACTAGATCTATGCAATTTGCAATAGGTTGTCCTGACATGGAAGTTAAGCAAACATTATAATTACCTGGATTTTCATAGGTATGCACAGGATTTTGTTCCGTGGAGAAGTTACCATCACCAAAATCCCAATACCATTCTATAGTACCTTGTGTTGACGCATCATTAAAAATGTAAGTATAAGGAGTATTATTTAATGTGTCCAGTTCATATTCAAAATCAGCATAACAGTTTACAGTATCATCGATTACAACTGTTTTTGTAATCACATCATCGCATTGACTTATATTACTGTAAACAAATAGACTAACAGTATACGTTCCCTTATCACTATATATGTGAATAGGGTTTTGCTCATAAGAATCTGTACCATCACCAAAATCCCAATACCTATTATCAATATTAAATGATGACATATCCAAAAACTGAACTTCATTTTCTACTATACCTGTTTCAAAATAAGAGAATTCGGCAATGCAATTAGATG
>PKTD01000222.1 GCA_002869315.1 Marinilabiliales bacterium
TAAAGTTAAAAGAGCGATTAAAGAGACTAATATTACTGAAATTGCAATTGCAGGTGGTGTATCTGCAAATTCAGGACTTAGAAGTGCAATCGTTGAGGAAGCACAAAAAAATGGATGGAAAACTTATATACCCAAGATTCAATATAGTACTGATAATGCTGCTATGATTGCAATTGCCGGCTATTTTAAATTTCTTGATAATGACTTCTCTAATCAGAGTGTTACACCGTATGCCAGAAGTAGGTTTTAAAGTAGTTATTAAATATTGTCCCGTTATACAATAGTTAAAAATCAATAGTCAAAGTTGTTCGTTTTAGTTTTGTTCAAATTAAACCAAGACTCTAATTACATAATCCAAAATTCACAATTCATAACTCATTAATCTCACTACTCTCCTGGCATAATGTTTGGTTTTGCAAATCTGGGATCATTTATAAAATCCTCATCGGTAAGTGAATAAAGGAAATTCAAAAGGTCAGTTTTTTCCTGTGGAGTTAATTGCACTCCATTTGTATTTGCATGATGCATAAGAGGGTTAACAACAGGAGTTATGAGAACACTATGCGAATACATATCAATTACCTCTTCAAGCGTTTTAAACCTTCCATCGTGCATATAAGGAGCCTGATATTTAATATTTCTTAAACTTGTTGCCTTATAGGCTCCCCTATCCATTGGATCACCACTTATAAAAAGCCTGTCGAATTCATCTGTAAATGTTGACTCTTTCCCATTATTATAAAACAAATGAGTTGTAAACAATGGATTACCACCACCACCATGACAATGGAAACAATCGGCCCCCTCTTCTGTTGTGAAAAGAACATATCCGTTCATTTCAGACTGAGTTAGTTGCTCTTCTCCCCTTAAATATCTATCAAACTTCGAGTTTGAACTAACCAGTGTTCTAACAAATTGTGCAATTGCTCTTTCTACATTTTTAAAAGTAATTTTACTGCTCCCAAATGCCTTTTCAAACAATTTCTGATATTCATCTATGGAGTTTAACACTTCAACCACTGTTGTAGTATCCGTACCTATTTCATTTTCAGCCATAAATGAAACCCTAACTATGTCTTCAATATTATTTAAGTTACCATTATTATTGCCTTTAAAAACATTACCATTCCATCCATAAGCTGAGTTATTCCAAATCAAATTCATCAAGGGCAGTGTAACATGATGTGTTTGTTCCCCATTAAAACCACGAGGATGTCCATTTTTAAAATTAGGATTTTCAATACCGGCTTCAAATGCATATTGTTGCTGATGACAACTGGAACAACTAAGTTGCTCATCGGGATTTGTTCTACCGGACAAACGTCCATCATAAAACAAGTACCTGCCTAGTTCTACACCTTCAACTGTTATCGGATTATCATCAGGTATATTCAACATTGTGGGAAAACCATATGGAATTTCAAAATCGTAGGCCGTGGTATTATATGTAACAGGTTCTTCTATATTTTGTTTCTGACAAGAAACCAATCCCATAATAATTAAAGCCCAAAAAGCAAAAAGTAAAGTGTAAGAATTTAGTTTCATAATATTAATTTAAATCTTTATAAGCAACTGACTTCAACAAGAAAACATCGTGCCCATTTTCACAAGCCAAAGATATTGCTTTTTGGTTTTGCATTATTTTACCTCCATAATAATTAAAATCCCAAACATTTGGACTATTAAACCAATTTTCCACCTGCATAAGTACCTGAAGTTGTGTTAATTTACCCTCTACAATTACTAAATCATCACTTTCTAATTCAATCTCAAAATAATTTTGTTCAAAACTGATAATGTTTCCATTTTCATCATAATTCTGCCCTATACCTAAATGAAAATTAAAAACTTTAGGATGGTCAAAACTATCTAACCATTTACCGTTTAACTTCATATAGTGATATCCTCCACCTAAAAATTCGGGCCAAAACATAAATGATTCAGGAGGGTTTACAAATCGACGTGATATATTCTTTTTCTCATTTATACCAAATGTGAAACTAACTTTATTGTATTTACCTATGGCAATTGAGTCGTCAAGATTATAAGTCCATGAGTCAGGAATATCAGTGTCAACATAATGTATATCTTTATATTTATCCAGTACAATTGTATCTTTTGAATCAGTATAAAGTTTAATATCGGATACAAAGTATTGTATTTCGCTAATCATGAATCTATTTCCGGCCTCATTTACATAATTAAAAGTATCGGCATAAACACTATGTGAAAAAACCAATTCCAATTTCCCAAAACTTTTATTCTCCGGAACATTATTACAAGAATAATTACTAATAAGTATGATAATAATAAAGGAGGTTATGCGAATGATTTTCATTTTAGTTTTTACTTTAAAGAGTAATTTATTTTGCTAAATTACATTTTTTATGATTTATATCATAATAAAATATATTCTATTTTATACTGAAATAACGACAAAGAATATAAAATATTGAGATACCTCAACATAAAACGTAAAATTATAAAATAATCGCTATTTACCGACTACTTTCGAATACTCACCTATTTTACATTTACCTGGCTTCGTTTAGTATATACATTTGCTGAAAACAATAAATTACTAAAGCGATGAAAACTATAGCAAAAATTACTACACTACTTATAGCCACTCTTTTAAGTCTAAATATATTTGCAGCAAATATTATAATGGAAGATGAAGTTTATATAAATGACATCCCTTTCAACACTAATGATGTAGCCTCAGAAGCTGTATACAATCATGCCATTAATAAAGAATTTAATCTCATGGAAGAAGATTATATAGATGATATTCCATTTAACACTTATAGTATTGCTCAGAAAAGACTTTGTGAAATAGCTATTTGCAAGGAATTTAATTTAGAAGAAGAGTCTAGCGTAAATGACATTCCTTTTAACACTTGTGAAATTGCCAAGTCAGTAATATGTTCACAGGCATTGAATAAAGAATTCAGTTTACCTGAAGAAAAATATATTGACGATATTCCTTTCGATACATTTGCAGTTTCTAATAGTGCTAAGAACAATAACGACCTTACTACAAATTAATATAAAGGTATTAATTTGGAACAATTATTAATTATGAGATAAATCATTAATTTAATAATTATTAAATATATAAATCCCAATAATAACTATCTTTGCACACACTAATTAAGTGTAAAACAAAATTTACAAACACCTGTTTTTCAGGTGTTTTTTTTCAATCAAATCAAAAAATGTCAAGAAATTTATATATAGCTGCTGCGGAGAAAGAAGCTGGAAAGTCAATGGTCGTTTTGGGAGTTATGGAATTCCTATCACGACACATTAAAAATGTAGGCTTTTTCCGTCCAATCGTAGGATCCGCAACCAAGGTTGATAATCATATTGGTTTAGTTCAAAAACGATATAATTTAAACTGCAGTTATGAAGAAATGTATGGTATTACCGTTGCTGAGATGATTGAATTCATCAACGATAACAATGTGGATGCTATACACCAGAAGATTATTGAAAAATACAAAATAATTGAGAAAAAATGTGAATTTGTTTTGGTTGAAGGAAGTGACTTCAGAGACCATCTGAGTGCTTATGAATTTAACTTTAACCTCCGAGTAGCAAATAATCTGGGTTGTCCGATGATTGGTGTGTTAAGTGGCAAAAATAAAACCATCAATGAAGTTACTTATTCTCTGCAGATTATGCAGAACATAATGGACAATGAAAAAATAACTCGAATTGGAATGGTAGTTAACAGAGCCAACCCTAATGATGCTATTGAAATAAAACGCATTCTAAACGAACATAAAGGTCCTGAAGAAATTGACTTTGTAATACCTGAAATAGGAACCTTACAAAATATTACCATGCGACAAATTCAGTATGCACTTAATGCAAAGCATCTGTATGGTAGTATTGAAAGTCTCGATTTTGATGTTACAGATTTCAAAGTAGGTGCTATGAGTCTGGAGCATTTCATTGAATATACCAAACAGGGTACTATGGTTATAACTCCTGCCGACCGACTTGATATAATTATGGGTATTGGGATGACAATTTTTGCTGGAGAATTTCCAAAAATTGCAGGAATATTACTTACGGGACCTTTTAAACCAAGCAGAAACGTAACGAAACTTCTAAATAGTTTAAAAAAGTTACCTCTTGCCGTACTTTCAACAGAGTCTGACACATTTACAGCAGCCAAAAATGTAAGTAATATTTTACCAATTCTAAAGCCTGAAAATCAGAGACGAATAGCAACTGCCTTAGGCCATTTCGAAGCTAATGTAAACCTCACAGAATTAGGAAACAAAATATCCATCTCTAAAACAAATATCCGAACGCCATTAATGTTTGAGTACGAGTTATTTGAAAGAGCCAAATCAAATAAAAAACATATCGTACTTCCGGAAGGAACCGACGACAGGATACTAAAAGCAGCAGATATCTTAAGCAGAAGAAATGTTGTGGAACTTACACTTTTAGGAGATGAAAAAGAAATAATAAAAAAAGCAGCCGCACTTAGAGTAAACCTGGAAGGTATTAATATTATTGATCCATACGATAATGATCTTATCAATGAATATGCAGCCGAATACTACAGACTGAGGAAACATAAAGGTATAACCAAAGAAGGAGCTAAAGATTTAATGCATGACGTCAGTTATTTGGGAACTATGATGGTTCACAAGGGTCATGCTGATGGTATGGTTTCTGGCGCGGTACACACTACACTTCATACAATTCGCCCTGCTTTTGAATTTGTAAAAACAAAACCAGGTGTTTCAATAGTTTCCAGTTCATTTTTCATGTGTTTAGAAGACAAGGTTCTGGTGTATGGCGACTGTGCAGTTAACCCAAATCCAAATGCCGAGGAACTTGCAGATATTGCAATTAGTTCAGCAGATACAGCAATAATGTTTGGCATAGAACCCCGAATAGCAATGCTCTCATATTCTACAGGCAGTTCAGGCAAGGGGACAGACGTGGATAAAGTTAGAGCAGCAGCAGAAATTGTTAAAAAGCGTCGTCCAGACTTAAAAACAGAAGGTCCCATACAATACGATGCAGCAATAGATGCGTCTGTTGCCAAAACAAAATTACCTGATAGCGAAGTGGCAGGTAAAGCTACCATCTTTATATTCCCCGATTTAAATACTGGTAATAATACTTATAAAGCTGTTCAGCGTTCTGCAAATGCCATCGCCATTGGCCCTGTTTTACAAGGACTTAATAAACCAGTAAACGATTTAAGCCGTGGCTGTCTCGTTACTGATATTGTAAATACTGTTGTTATTACAGCCATACAAGCACAGGAGGATAAATAAAAGTATTCTTAAACTTCTTTACTTCTTAGAACTTATATTTTAATATTTTTACGCAGTATTAATGATTATATTGGTTATTTATTTTTTTGATTTGACCAACATTATCAAAACAAATTTTATAAGAATTAAAAATATAAGTATGAAAAGGAGCCTGTTTACTCTTATTGTAATTTCAATTTTTTTTGCTCAAATTTCTATTGCTCAGCAATTAAAAACCAAACTCATAGAGTTGCAAAACAAATACAATTTCTCCTTTGAGGAGATGAAAACTAATAAGAATTTCAGTGAAAAATATCTTATCGAATTCACCCAAAAAGTTGATTATCAGGGAAAAACAAATGCCACTTTTAGTCAAAGAGTTTTTATTTCCCACACAGATTTTGAGAAACCAGTAGTTTTCATAACTGAGGGATATGATGCAAATCGTGCAGAAAGCCCTGATTTTGAGAGTGAAATCACCAGACATCTCAGTGCAAACCAGGTTTGTGTTGAGCACAGATATTTTAGTGGATCAACACCAGATACTCTTAATTGGAAGTACCTCACAGTAGAAAATGCAGCAAATGATCATCATAGAGTTGCTATGTTCGTTAAGGATATCTACTCTGGCAAATTAATTTCTACTGGAATCAGTAAAGGAGGTCAAACAACCAATTTTTTCAAATATTTTTTTCCCGATGATGCTGATATTTGTATACCATATGTTGCTCCATTAAACTTTTCAGCAGAAGATAAAAGAGTATATTCTTTTTTGGAGAATGTAGGAAGTACTGAATGCCGTGACAAAATACTGGATTACCAAAAAACTATGCTTAAAAACAAAGCGGAGTTCCTGAATGAATTTATAAGAATTGCTAATTCCAAAAATTTAAAATATTCAATGGGGTTCGAGAAGGCATACGAATTATTAGTATTCGAATATTCTTTTGCTTTTTGGCAGTGGGGCATGTTTGATTGTAATGACATTCCTATCGAAAATGATGATGCTAAACTAATGATAAGTCATCTTGATAAAGTTGCAGGCTTAGACTGGATATCAGAAAAAGGAATAAAAAAAATGCAACCCTTCTTCTATCAGGCAATGCGGGAAATTGGCATGTATGGTTATGATATAAAACCATTTAAGGGCCTTACATCCTTCAATAGAAATCCAATATTTGACTTTACTTTTCCTGAGGGGATGGATGTAAAATTTGAACCAGAACTAATGCAAAGAGTAGATTTCTTTATAAGGCATAAAGCAGAAAATATGATATTTATTTATGGCGAAAACGACCCTTGGTCAGCGCCAGCAGTGGAGTTGGCTTATCATACAAATTCAATAAAAATTGTAAAGAAAAATGGCAGTCACCGAACTCGAATCGGTAATCTTCCAACCTCACAAAGGGATCAAATATTTGATAGTATAAAATCATGGTTAGCTAAACCATCCAAAAAATATCATATGGAAAATAATAATAGTAGAAAAGTAACAGGTGTTGGTGGCATCTTCTTCAAGAGCGAGGATCCTGCAAACTTAAGAGATTGGTATAAAATAAATTTGGGGCTTGTTACAAATCAGTACGGCTCACTTTTCGAATTCAGACAGAGTGATGAACCGGAGGTAAAAGGATATTTGCAATGGAGTCCATTTTCTGAAAAAACTAAATATTTTGAACCTTCTGAAAAACAATTTATGATTAACTACAGGGTTGAAAATATTGAGCAATTAGTAAAAGAACTCAAAGAAAATGGTGTCAAAGTATTGGATGAAATAGAGACATATGAATATGGTAAATTCGTACATATACTTGATCCTGAAAATAATAAAATAGAATTATGGGAACCTGTAGATAGTGTTTTTACAAAATTATATGAAGGCCAGACTACAAAATAAATATTGAGAAAAAGTTGTATTTTATTTTCTAATTACTTGATTTATAACTTATCTTTAAATTATATTTGCAAAAATTATCTTTTGAAGACTGAAAAAAACATATCGTTTTCCATAAAGCACTATCGTAAACTGTATGAGTGCCTGATGTTTTATATCTAAAATTTCTTCTTTCCAAAACCTATACCCAATTATTTTTCACTCTTAATAGAATTATAATGCATACAAAAGAAGAAAATACTGCTCAAAGGAAAGCCAGGTCAGCGTCCAATTTCCTAATAGAAAAAAACAAAAATGGCATGAATAGTCGTATTAAAAGATTACGACAAGAAAGTGTAGATGTCAAACCTTCAATTTCTATAGAAAGAGCTAAAATAACAACAGATTTTTATAAAAATAACTTTGGGAAATACCCCATACCCATATTAAGAGCATTAAATTTCAAAGAAATTTGCCTTAAAAAAAGCATTTATATTGGTGAAGGCGAACTCATTGTTGGAGAAAGAGGGCCCAAGCCTAAAGCAGTTCCGACCTTTCCTGAACTTACTTGCCATAGTGTAGAAGACTTGCAAACCTTAAATACCAGAGAATTACAAAATTATTATGTAGACAAAAAAGATATTGAGATTTATGAAAGAGAAATAATCCCTTACTGGGAAGGAAGAACTCAAAGAGAACGAATTTTTAAGCATGTTCCTAAAGAGTGGAAATCTGCCTATGAGTCTGGAGTATTCACCGAGTTTATGGAGCAAAGGGCTCCTGGTCATACTGCGCTGGATGGTAAAATCTATCAGAAAGGCATGCTCGACTTTAAGAATGATATAAAGAGAGAAATACAGAATCTCGATTTCCTTAATGATACTGAGGCAACGGATAAATTGGAAGAATTACAAGCCATGGACATATCTTGTGATGCAGCAATAATTTTTGCAAATCGACATGCAGATATGGCCGAAAATATGTCTGCATCAGAAAGCAACCAACAGCGAAAAACTGAACTACTAAAGATCGCCGAAGTTTGTCGTCAGGTGCCTGCAAATAAACCATCTACATTCTACGAAGCAGTGCAGATGTACTGGTTTGTTCATCTCGGTACCATCACAGAACTAAACGGTTGGGATGCAATGAACCCAGGTCATTTCGACCAACACCTTTTCCCATTTTATGAAAATGATATAAAAAGTGGTAAAATCACAAGAGAAAGTGCCAAAGAAATTTGAGTTGTTTTTGGATAAAAGTCAATAATCATCCTGCTCCTCCAAAAGTTGGGGTCACAGCCAAAGAAAGTGGAACCTATAATGATTTCACTAATATTAATATTGGTGGAATAGACAGAAATGGTAAAAATGCTGTCAATGAAATTTCATATATACTTCTTGAAATAATAGAAGAACTACACATTCTGCAGCCTGGCAGTTCAGTGCATTTAAGCAAAGAAACGCCTGATGAGTTTGTGGATGCTTCCTCAAAAGTAATAAGGCAAGGGCATGGGTACCCATCTATTTTCAATACTGATATCTATGTGAAAGAACTCCTCCGACAAGGTAAGTCATTGGAAGATGCCAGAGAAGGCGGCTGTAGCGGATGTATAGAAGTTGGAGCTTTTGGAAAAGAAGCATTTATACTCACTGGCTATCTTAACGTGCCAAAAATTCTGGAACTAACTCTTAATAATGGTATAGACCCATTAAGTGGTAAGCTGGCAGGAATGAAAACTGGTGATCCTCTCAAGTTTAAATCTTTTGAAGAATTATATTCAGCCTTTTTAATGCAGTTAAATTATATTGTAAACCAGAAGATTAAAGTAAGCAATTATATCGACAGGATGTTCGCAAAATACAGTCCGGCTCCATTTTTATCGGTTGTAATAGACGATTGTATTAAAAAGGGAAAGGATTACTATAATGCGGGCCCCAGGTACAATACAAATTATATACAATGTACAGGTTTGGGAACAGTAACAGACAGCCTTTCAGTTATAAAAAAGCATGTATTTGAAGACAATACTTTCAGTATGGAAAAATTACTGGATGCAGTTTCTGAAAATTTTAAGGGAAATGAAATCATGCGTCAAAGCATAATTAATAGAACACCCTTTTTTGGAAACGATGATGATTATGCAGATGAAATTGCACAGAGAGTGTATATGGATTTATTCAATACTATTGATGGAAAACCAAATACCAAAGGTGGTGTATTTCATCTTAATATGCTTTCCACCACCTGTCACATATATTTTGGGAAAGTATTAGGGGCAACTCCAAACGGACGTTTGGCGCACAAATCTATTTCCGATGGCACATCTCCCTCACATGGGTGCGATACCAATGGACCTTCAGCAGTAATGAGATCCTTAAGTAAAATAGACCATAGTCTTTCAGGAGGCACTTTACTTAATCAGAGGTTTTTACCAAGCCTTTTAAAAAGGGATAAAGACGTTCAGAAACTAGGCAAACTGGTTAGGACATATTTTAATTTAGGAGGTCATCATATTCAGTTTAATATAGTTGATACCGCTACACTTTATGCAGCACAAAAAAATCCTGAAGACTATAAGGATCTCCTTGTAAGAATGGCAGGCTACAGTGACTATTTCAATGATATGAATGAAGATTTACAACAGGAAGTCATAGAAAGAACAGAAAATGAATCCTTTTAGTCATGGAGCCCTCTTCATATATTTTTGATATAAAACCATATGCCATAAATGATGGACCCGGTATAAGATTGACGATCTTCTTTAAAGGTTGTCCCTTATCATGTAAATGGTGTCATAATCCAGAAAGTATTTCTCCAAAAAAACAAAAATTTTATACTGAAAAAAAATGTATTGGAGCAAAAAAATGTATTGAAATATGTCCTAATGATGCACTTAAATTAACCAGTAATGGCCTCATAACTGATTACAGTAAATGTAAATTATGTGGCCTTTGTGCCGATGTATGTCCAACCAAAGCCATTGAAATGTCAGGCAACAAATACACATTAAATGAATTAATGCATAAAGTTGAGAAGGAAAGGATGTTTTTTGAATCTTCAGGTGGTGGGGTAACATTATCGGGTGGTGAACCTATGATGCACCCCCAAATTGCAATCCCATTGCTTGAAGAATTAGGAAAAAAAGGTATTCACAGAACTGTCGACACTTCAGGGTATACCAGTATTACAAACCTTAATAAATTTATAAACCACACTGATTTATTCCTTTTCGATTTAAAAGTTGTTGACCAAAAGAAACACATAGAATTTACTGGTAAATCGAACAAAAAAATCATTGAAAATTTGAATTACCTAAGTGACACAGGTACTGACTACATAATTAGAATCCCATTAATAAAGGGTGTAAACACCTCTGAAAAAGATTTTTACCAGTTCGCTGAGTTAATTAATAATCTTACATACAAACCAAAAGAAATTAACATATTACCATACCACGATATTGCAAAAATGAAATACAAAAAACTGGGTAGTTCTTATGATGATGAAGGCTTATCAGCACCCACTGAAGATGATATTAGTAAAATGGAAGAAATTTTTAGTCAATTCAATTTAGAAATTACAGTTGGGGGTTAGTTTTTTATGTCTACTACCCTACCCTTTATTATCATTGTATCAACTTTATTAGTACCGTAATAATATGGTAGATACTCATAAGTAGGAATTTCTTTGGTAATTATCAAATTTGCCAGTTTCCCTTTTGTTATAGTTCCCAATTTATCACTAACTCCCATTGCATAGGCCGTATTAAGAGTAGTTGAGTTTATTGCTTCTTCAGGAAGTAGTTTGTAGAGTATACAAGCCATTGAAAGTATGAGTTGCATATTTCCTGAAGGAGAAGAACCCGGATTAAAATCGCTGGCCATAGCCAAAGGTAATCCTGCATCTATCATCTCTCTGGCAGGTGCATACTTCATTCCCAGGAAAAAGGCTGCTCCCGGAAGTACAGTAGGGATAGTCTCCGAATTCAACATAGTCTTTATTTCTTCATCACCAACAAACTCAAGATGATCCACAGAAAGTGCATTATACTTAACACCAACTTGCACACCTCCTGAATAATCGAGTTCATTGGCATGAATTTTTGCTCTCAGGCCATAGTTTTGCCCTGCCTTAAGTATTCTCTCAGTATCTTCAACAGTAAAAAAACCTATATCACAAAAAACATCTATAAAATCTGCTAAATCTTCTTCTGCAACTTTTGGTATCATTTCATTTACAACTAAATCCACATATTCACTTTGTCTGCCCCTATATTCAAGAGGAATAGAATGCGCCCCTAAAAAATTTGACTTAATAGTTAGTGGAGATGCTGCTTTTAGTTTTTTTATAACTCTGAGCATTTTTAATTCACTTTCTAAAGTGAGACCATAACCACTTTTTATTTCAACGGCTCCAGTACCATAGGAAGCAATTTCATTCAGCCTTTTCAATGAGGATTCAAAAAGTTCATCTTCAGAAATTTGCTGAGTCTTTTTTGCTGTATTTAAAATTCCACCTCCTCTTTTCGCAATTTCCTCATAGGATAAGCCCTTAATCTTATCTATATATTCTATTTCTCTACTAGCAGGATAAACAAGGTGTGTATGAGAATCCACAAAAGCAGGCATCAACATTTTTCCTTTAGCATCAATAATGTCAATATCAGGATTGTTTTTTAAAATATCATTTTCATTAAAATCCGACATACTACCAAAGTCTTCAATCTTTTCCCCTTGTACCAATAGCCAGGCATCTTCAATCAAATCTATATGCTTCATATCAGAACCCTTCACAAGGAGCCTTGATTCGTTGTCTATCTGCAACAACTGTTTTATATTTTTAATGATAATTGACATGCTATTAGATTATTAAATTTACAACAAAATAAATCAATTTTATTTGACTAATTATTAAAGCAATTAAAAAGATAAAATAAAATTACTGACAGATTGTTTAAAAGCAACTATTCACTAATTGATTATGTCCTCTCCCTTAGTTAATTAATTACATTTAAAAGAGTCGTAAAATGAATTATAAAAATTATATTTGCGCCTTTTATAAACTTACACACAAATTATTATTTAATGAAACCAAGAAATTTTACCATTTTGTTTTTAGCAGTCGTTTTTTCGACGGCTATATTCGCTAAAGATGTAACATTTAGTTATGCTAAAAAAGTAGCAAGTAATTTTTACTTTGAGAAATCCATAAAATTTGGCACGGATATTAATTTTAATGATATTAATATCAGAGACTCATATAAAGTAGAAGATGCATTTTACGTATTCAATTTTGATAAGGGCTGGGTTGTAGTTTCTGCAGAAGATGCAATTATTCCTGTGCTTGGATATTCCTTAAAAGGAAATTATCCAACATCAGACCAATTAACTGATAATTTCTCAAGTTGGATGCAGCATTATATTGATCAATACAACTTTGTTGAAGAAAATGAAATAATTGCAGATGATAAGATTAGCCTGCAATGGCAGAAATATAATACTTCAGAACCAGAGAAACTTCTAACAGGAGAAAGAGATGTTACAACACCTCTTTTAACAGCCTTATGGAATCAGGATTCTCCTTATAATTTGTTATGTCCTGAAGATGAAGCTGGTCCGGGAGGACGTGTTTATGTTGGTTGTGTTGCAACAGCAATGTCTATGATAATGCATTATTGGAGATATCCTAATAATGGAACAGGATCGGATACCTACTATCAATATCCTTATGGAATTATCAGTGCTAATTACGACACTACCTATAATTGGGATGGGATGCAGGATCAAATAAACAATACCAACCCCTGGGATATAGCCCTAATTGGTTACCATGCAGCGGTTTCTGTTGAAATGGATTTCGGAGCTGATGGTTCTGGCTCATATAGTTGGGATGTTCCTTCTGCACTAAAAAACCATTTTAACTATTCCAATTCTGCCAATTATATTGAAAAGAGTAATTATTCATCGACAGTTTGGGAAAATTATATGCAATCTGAATTAGATCAGGGTCATCCTTTATATTATTCTGGATTTAGTAGCAGTGGAGGACATGCGTTTGTTTGTGATGCATATGAAGGAATGAATTATTACCATTTTAACTTTGGATGGAGCGGTTCAGTAAATGGCTTCTTTACATTATATGATGTTGGAGGATATAATAGCGGCCAGGGAATGGTTAGAAATATTGTTCCTGGAGATAATAACTATCCTTATATTGCAAGTGGTGAGAAAACTCTAACGTTTAAATCAGGTTCATTTACAGATGGTAGTGGTCCTGTAGAAGACTATCCATCAGGTGTTAACGCTTCATGGCTGATATCACCACAAACAGAGACAGATTCTATAGAAACTATTTATTTATCATTTGTTGAGTTTAATACAAATTCAAGTGATGTATTAAGAGTTTACGGTGGCAATAGCACAGATGGAGAACTATTAGGTGAGTATTCCGGAAGTACAATTCCAAATCAAATTAGTTATGATGGAAATGAAGTATTTGTAACCTTTACTTCATCAGGATCAGCACCCGGATTTAAAGCAGAATATAATACTTCTGGACCTGATTGGTGTAATAATTCAAATAACTTTTCAGAGCCCAGCGGAACATTCTCTGATGGTAGCGGCGATTTTTACTACAATAATAGTACAACATGTGTATACATTATTCAAAACCCTGAGGCAGTGCAAATCACTCTTGAATTTACTGAATTCAGCACCGAAGCTGATAAAGACAAAGTAACAGTATATAACTCAAATAATCAGGTTATTGCAACATTTTCAGGGGATCAAATTCCAGATCCTGTGGTTGTGCAAAGCAGCCCATTAATAATTACTTGGAATACAAATAACTCTATTAAAGGTGAAGGGTGGACAGCTGAATATTATATGGATGGTGTTGGAATTAATGAAAATATAAATGATGTTAGTAGTTTATCTGTATATCCAAACCCCTCATCAGGAATATTCAATTTTAGTTTTAATCAAACATCTATTTCAGATATCGAAATATTGATAAGTGATATAAGCGGAAAAATTATTGAAAAATCAACTATTAGTAATTTTTCGGGTACTCATAAATCCAAAATAGATATAAGTAATCAGCCTAAAGGCATTTACATATTAAGTATTAAAGGAAGTGATAGTGTTTTAAACAGAAGGCTTATTATAAAGTAAACAAAATATAATCTTAAAAAAGCGCTTTATAAATAAAGCGCTTTTTTTATTTAATGGAATTCATTTCTCTATTTATGCTTAATATAAGTTTGGATATAAATCGGCTGTCTTTATTGTTTTCTCTACAATCTAATATCTTTTTTTTGAAATTATAACAAGTCATATGACGCATTTCAAGGTATTCACTAACCTTATATGACGATATGGCAGGTGCCTGACATGCCAATAACAATATCTCAAAGGCCTTTACAAGTGGGAATTTACATCTATGAAAAATTGTATTTGCAGTGGCCGATTCTTCCTTTTTGCAACGAGTGCATCTTCTGGAATAAGGCTGTTTTCCTCCACAGTAATTGGTATTAGCACATTTTGAACACTTATATCCCTTTTCCCATTTTAAATTTGCCAATAAGTTCAAACAATCTTCATCGGATTTAAAAACCGCATGAAAATTTTTTAAAGGCGTTTCAATATTTTCTACTTTCAAACTCTTCATAACATAAATAATGTTAATGGAATAATTTTTGACAAATATAATCAAAGTGATATTAATGCGATATAAAATTTATTATATCTTTGCAAAATTATTTAATACAAAATATATAACAAATTGTTTATGAATAGATTAGTTGTTTTAATAGGATTTTTAATTCCTTTTAGTTTTCTAAGTTGTTCTACTAGTGTAGGGAATGAAGAGCATGAAATAAAAAAAGACAAGCAAGAAGTTAGTACATCTGATGTTAAAAACAATGTTGAGGATGTTACGAAACCGGAGTATTTAACGCTGGAAACGTTCAAAGAAAAGGTGTGGGATTTTGAAGCCAACCCGCAGGAATGGATTTATAAAGGAGAAACTCCCTGTGTCATAGACTTTTATGCAGACTGGTGCAAACCTTGTAAGATGGTTGCTCCTATTATGGATGAAATGGCACAAAAGTATGATGGTAAGGTAAAAATATATAAGATTGATACAGATAAAGAAAGAGAACTAGCTGGAATTTTCAGAATAAGATCTATTCCTTCTGTATTATTTATACCCAGTGAAGGTAAACCTAGTATGCAAACTGGTGCATTACCCAGGGACTCTTATGTTGAAATAATTGAGAATGAACTTTTAAAAAACAATAAAAATTAAACATTATAATGGAACATTTAACTAAGGAAACATTTTTCGAAAAAGTATTTAATTACGAAGAAAATAAAGATTGGAAATTCGAAGGTAAATTACCTTGTATTATTGATTTTTATGCAGACTGGTGTCAGCCATGTAAAATAGTTTCTCCAATATTGGAAGAACTTTCTAAAGAATACGATGGCAAAATCAATATTTATAAGGTAAATACAGAAGAGCAAACTGAATTATCAGCAGCTTTCGGTATCAGAAGCATTCCTTCATTACTTTTCTGTCCTGCTGATGGTCAGCCGCAGATGGCTCAGGGAGCCTTGCCAAAAGAAACTTTAGTTCAGGCAATTAATGATGTACTTTTAAAAGGTGCAGAAGCAAAATAATTAAACCTCATAATTAGAAAGCCCTATTGTTATGGCAATAGGGCTTTTTTTATTTTTGCAAAATGATTACTTCATATCTCTCAACTGCTTATTTACCACCAATAGAATATTTTGCACATATTCATAAATCTAACAAAGTCATTATTGATACATATGAATCTTATAAAAAACAAAGCTACCGTAACAGATGCCACATTTATTCTGACAAAGGTTTAATGTCTATTAGTATACCCGTTCAGAAACCAAATGGGAATAATAGTAAAACAAATGAGGTTGTAATTTTTAATGCTGAAAACTGGAAGAAAAATCATTGGAAAACCATAGAGTCGGCTTATATGGCCTCTCCCTATTTTGAGTATTACCGTGAGGAAATAAAAGAAGTATTTTTTAAAGATTTTATAAAACTTGTGGAGTTTAACTCTTCCCTATTGAGTTTGTTGTTAGAAATTTTGCAAATTGAAAATAATGTCTCCTATTCTGATAAATTTATTGAACCCAACACATTTTCTAATGATTTAAGGTTCAGTATTTCACCAAAAGTAAATAGCAAGTTATCATTAGATAATTATATTCAGGTTTTTAACGAAAGACATGGTTTTATTGAAAATCTAAGCATATTAGATTTAATTTTCAATATGGGACCTGAGTCAGTTTATTATTTAGATAAGATTGAACTTAATCCACCCTTTAGTCAGGATATGCAATCCTCACATGATTAATACTTAATAGTTTCTTCTTCAATACTTTTCTTGCAATACTAATATCCTTCATAGTGATATTTGCATTGTGAAACTGATTATTAGCCATATGATCGTCAATAATATTATCAACCAAATCATTAATATTTTGTTCGGTAGGCTGTTTCAAACTTTTTGATGCTGCCTCAACAGAATCGGCCATCATAACAACTGCAGTTTCCTTGGAAAATGGTGTAGGTCCGTGATAAGTAAATTCTGCTTTATCAATTTCTACTCCAGGGTTCAGTTTCTTTTCCAATCGATAAAAATATTCAACTCTTCTGGTACCATGATGGGTTCTTATAAAATCAATTATTTGCTCCGGTAATCCGCCTTTTCTTGCCATTTCAATACCATCTAATACATGTCCAATAATAATTCTGGCACTCTCCTCATAAGGTATATCATCGTGAGGATTACCTCCCGCTCCTTGATTTTCAATGAAATAGAGAGGGTTATTCATCTTGCCAATATCATGATACATTGCTCCGGTTCGTGCAAGCAGCGCATCGCCTCCTATTTCATGTAAAACATCGGAGGCCAGGTTTGCAACCTGTAAACTATGCTGAAATGTACCTGGCGCTTTTTGTGACAACTCCATTAAAAGTGGATTATTTGTATTCGACAATTCCAGCAAACTCAAATGAGTTATTATACCAAATACCCTTTCATAAATAAATATAATAGGGAATACAAGCAATAATAGAATAGAACTTCCTGCTATATATTCCATGAAAGTAAACGAAAAGTTCTCAAGACTTCCTTCCTGAACAAACAACATGCTCAAATAAACCAACATATATGTAATAAATACATAAATTGAGGCTCTGAAAATATCTGCTCTTTTATCGAGTTTTTTCACAGCAAAAATTGCTATGAAGCCTGCTGTAAATTGTGTATAGAAAAACTCAAAACTATTGGGTGCAAAAAATCCCAGAATTAAAATGGTAATTACATGTATAATGATGGCAAACCTGCTGCCTATAAATGCTGTAACTATTATCGGTAAAATTGCATAAGGGATTATATATGCCAGATTAGGATAATTGAAAAATACAAAGTCAGCAACCGTAATTAGTAAAACCTGACTAAATAACACCAACACAATATTTTTCAAAGATTCATATTTTTCTCTCAGGTAAATCCTAAAATACAAAAACTCAATAAGAAACATTAATACTATCAATAAGGAAAGCCCTCCTACAATAAAAACCTTCGACTCGGTAGATCCTATTTCTCTTTCATATTCCCTTTTTAGGGAGCTTAGTATTCTGTATTTTTCGCTTGTAACTAACTCACCGGTACTTATAATTAGCTCTCCCTTTTGAACAAGCCCATGAGTTGGCAATATTTTACTCAATAATTCATTTAAATCCGTATTGCTTACTTCCTCATCGTAAAAAACATTTTGGACAAGCGATTGGCTTAATAAGTTTTTAAAAAGTGTACTATCATCATTATTTAACTTATCAACTTCACTAAACAAATACTCATGCGCTGACCTAATGTCATAAAAACTTTCCAGTCTTCTGTCTTCAACCTGTTTTCCCTTTATTAATCTGATAATACTGCTTTTATCTTTACCATCTAAAACACTGTTATGTTGTATAATCCCTGTGTTTTCTACTTTCAGGTATAAGTCTGTTAATAAGCTCTTATATTTCTTGCGTTTATTATTTTTCTTATCTCCGTAATTTAATATCCAGGCTTCATCAAAGTCACCACTTAACTTATCAAGCCCAGACTTGGCCAGATTACTTTCATATTTAAAATAAGGCCTGAAGTTATCAATAATCTGTTGTTTTTCCTCTTCGATTTGCTTATCAGTTTTGTAAATTGAAAAATCGAAAGGTGCAATAAGATCAGTATGATTCCAGGGCTTGCCAACACTAAACTCATATTTAAAAATATTAGCTTTCGGACTCACCCATATTACAGTAACAATTGTAATAAGAAATAGGAATATCTTAAATATACTGTAATAATTATCTTGTATTTTAGAGAAGACTCTATTCATAAATTTCCTGAGTATTTATTTTTCGAATGAAATTAGTCCTTTATTAAAACTCATCTTAAAATTTAATCTAAAAGGGGCTAAATATTATATTCTACTTTTTTCAATCAACTATCAAAATTAATTGTTTTTCCGTTTATAAATCAAAATATAAAAATAAGTTAATTGTATAATTGTGCTTTAGTTTATAATTATATTTGTTACATCTAGAAAGTGCAAAAATATACTTTTACTCCTAAAGTATTGTAAAAGAATATTTAAAGCTTCTTAAAATAAAAATATTTATGAATCAGGGTATTTGTTTACAATCGATGGTTGCCGTTAGAGAAAGGCCTTCTGAAAGAAGTGAAATGACAAACCAACTTCTATTTGGTGACTTGTTTGAAATACTTGAAAAAAAAGATGAGTGGTGCCTAATAAAAACTATTGATGACAACTATGAGGGTTGGGCTAATTCATTACAACTTGATCTAATTAGTGAATCCGACTTTTCAGCATACAAAAATTCTAAAAGGGTATACTCTCTCTCTACCAGCAATACAGCTAAACGTAAAGAAAGTAATAATTCTTATCAGTATACTTTCGGAAGCAGATTGGTTTTATTTGATAACAATAGTTTTGAAATAGATGGTATTAAATATCTTAATGAAGGAAAAACTACTTTAGACTTATCTGATTTAAGCCTAATCGACATTGCAAAATTCTATCTTGGGAGCCCATATTTATGGGGAGGTAGAAGTATTTTCGGAATAGACTGTAGCGGTTTTGTGCAAATATGCTTCAAAATTACAGGAACATTGCTGCCACGTGATGCCTCACAACAAGTAAATTATGGTGAAACAGTAAATTTTATTGAAGAAACTCAGGTAGGCGACCTAGCTTTTTTTGAAAATGAAGAAGGAGCGATTGTACATGTTGGAATTTTATTAAATAACAAAAGTATAATTCACGCTTCAGGTTATGTGAAAATTGACGATATAGATCATAATGGCATTTTTAATAAAAAACTCAATAGGTATACCCACAAATTAAGAATCATTAAACGAATCAAATAATCAAGATGTCAGTCACAAACTGACAGATAATATAAGTTATAGCAAATCCTAAAACTCATTATTCAAATCATTTATATGTTAAGACATTAACTGCAACAATATATCGCTTTAATATCACCTTTTGGCACAATTTATGATAAGTCTTTATCGTAATAATTAAATATTTAAAAAGATGATTTTACCAACTAATTTAAAACACATTGCAAATGCTGAAGAGCATGCAGCAGTATTAAAAGATAATGAAAATGTAATGGTTTGTTGTGGCAGAATGGGCCCAATGTGTATTCCAGTATACGGAGTAATGGAAGAATTACAAGAAGAATATAAGCATGTTGAATTCAGGGATATGTTATTTGATAATCCGGAAGCCGCTGTTATCAGAAATTTGCCTGAAGCAAGCTCTTTCATGGGTTTACCATTTGTAATTTATTATAAAAATGGTGAGGTTGTTGCTGCCACAAGCAGTATTCAGTCTAAGGAGCAAATTACTGAAGTTCTGGACAGAGAATTTTAAAATAAAATGTTGAGAGGTATGTATTTACCCTCTTTTAAAAAATAATTTATGTCGGAAAACTATTTTGATTCCATAATTATTGGTGGAGGTGCTGCAGGTTTAACAGCAGGCATTTATCTAGCAAGAGGAAAAGCAAGTGTACTAATACTCGATACGGCTACTATAGGCGGACAGATGATACTGACACACAAAATAGCTAACTATCCGGGTGTTGAGGAGACTTCTGGCTACGAACTGTCATCTTTGATGAAAAAGCAAGCCTCTTCTTTTGGATGCAAAATAAAATCGAATGTAAAGGTTGAAAACTTATTACTAACAGATGATTTAAAAGAAGTTGAATTGTCAGATGGCAGTAGATTTTCTGCAAAGACCATCATATTAGCAACAGGAGGCAGATCCAGAATGCTTAATGTTCCCGGAGAGAAAAAACTAAAGGGAAGAGGCATTTCATATTGCGCTACCTGCGATGGCGACTTTTTCCAGGATAAGGAAATAATTGTGGTAGGAGGTGGTAATTCAGCTATGGAAGAAGCTGTATCACTTACAAAATATGCCAGTAGAGTAAGTATCTTGCATGAATTTGATCACTTTCAGGCATTCGAACATGCTGTGGAAGAAGCAAAATCAAATCCAAAAATTGATTTCATAATGGAATCACATATTACAGAATTTATTGGCGATACTAAACTGGAAGCTGTTAAATACAAGAATCTCAAAACTAACGAGGTTTCCACAAAGAATATTGATGGTGTATTTATCTTTATTGGTTATGAACCAAATACTGATGCTTTGGTTGGAACAGGAATAGAACTAAACCAATGGGGAGAAGTCTTGACAAATGATATGATGGAAACAAACATCAAAGGAGTATATGCAGCTGGTGATTTACGTCAGAAGCGAGTCAGACAGGTTACGACTGCCGTGGCTGATGGTACCATTGCAGCCGTAGATGCACTTAATAAAATTCACAAATAATAATTTCAATTGGTATAAAAAAAAGCAATTTTTTAGGGCGAAGTTTTACTTCGCCTTTTTTTATGGCAATATTATTTGAAGTTGTTATAAATTAGCCTAAATAGCAAAAAAACAGTCGAAATAATATCGATTTATCCAACAAAAAAACTCACTTTTGCCGCATAATTTCTTCGGGGCAGGGTGCAACTCCCTACCGGCGGTGATAGTCCGCGACTCCCGAGTATTCGGGACTGATTCTGTGAAACTCAGAAACCGACAGTTAAAGTCTGGATGGTAGAAGAAATAAACATATTGTGATGATTGCCAATTGGTAATATATTCTGCATAAGCGCTGGCAGAGTGTATTTTCATCGTGGTATTTTTATTAAGCCCCGTGATTTGTTTAATTTAAATATCGATAAACGATGAACATAAAAATTAAATTACTGATCGGATTAATAATCTTAACAACCTATAGTTTTGCGCAAGTTAAAATCAGCGGAAGATTAATTGATGCCCAAACAAAACATCCTCTTCAAAATGTAAATATCACCCTCAACAATCAATCTGAAGGTAGTATTTCATCAAATGATGGAACTTTTATTCTGTCAACTGAGGAGAGCAATGCTTTTATTAATTTCACCAATATCGGCTATAAAGCCAAACAAATACACCTACCAAATATTAAGAAAGATATCTCACTGGGTGATGTATTATTGGAAGCTCAGCCATATTCATTAGATGAAATTACTATAAATGCAGGTTTACGCAATGAGAAAGATATACCAATAAGTATTTCTTCGGTAAATTCCAGAACCATTAAGAATAATCTTAGCAACAGACCTTTACCTCTTATTACTCAAACTGTACCTGGTATATTTACCGTAAGAGATGGTGGAGGTAGTGGAGATGCAAAACTAAGTATCCGAGGTTTTCAGCAGGAAAGCGTTAGTTTACTTCTTAACGGTATTCCCATAAATGGGGAAGAAAACGGATTAGTATACTGGAGCAACTGGCTTGGATTAAGCAATTCGGCTGCAGAAATACAAATCCAAAAAGGTCCGGGTTTAGCAAACGCCTCAGTAAATTCCATTGGGGGAAGTATAAACATAATTACACAAAATGCTGAAAAAGAAAAAAGCGGATCCATTGGTATGACAATCACAGATTATGGTAATATTAATAATACTGTGAGTTTAAATAGCGGCATTCTTAAAAATGGATGGAATACCTCCCTAATGTTGGGATATGGAACAGGTCCCGGCTATGTTGATGCAACTTACGTAAACTCATGGTCGTATTTCTTTACTGCTGCTAAGCAGTTTAATAAAAAGCATAAGTTAAGCATAACACTTATAGGAGCACCTCAGCATCATGGACAAAGAACTATAAAACTATCGAATGAAGAAGTTGAAAAGAAAGGGCTTAAATTTAATAAGGACTGGGGCGGAATTGATGGTAAAATTAAAAATGCCTCAGAAAACTTTTATCACAAACCATTTTTAAGTATCAATCATGAATATAAAATGAATGATAAAAATATCTTTTCAACATCTGCCTATATAGCCTTGGGTTCTGGGGGCGGAAAATGGTCGGAGAGTTTTAATTATGCACCTTCAATATTCTCATACAGAACTAGTTCTGACCAAATAGACTGGAATACTATTTATGATAATAATGCAAATCATGAAGGTACTTACACTCTTGACAATGGCGAAACAGTAAGTGGTTATTCAATGAATGTTCAAACCAGTTATTTGGCAAGTCATATTCAAACCGGATTAATTGCAAATTTCGAACATCAAATTAATTCTTCACTCAAGTTTCAAAGTGGAATTCATTATAGATATTTCAATTCTTTCTTAAGAGAAGAAATTGAAGACTTAATGGGCGGTAATTTCTATATTGAAGATTATTCCTGGTCGCTGGCAGGTGTAGCAGGCAGAAATCAAATAAAAACCGTTGGTGATATTATAAAAGTTGACAATAATTCGATAATTAACTTTGCCAATGCCTATGCTCAACTTCTTTTTGATAACAATATTTTTAATGCACATTTATCAGTTAATGCCAATAATAATTGGTATCAGCGAATCGACAGATTTAACTATTTACAGGACAATAAAAGTGAGTTAGTATCAATTCCGGGAATAAACATTCGCTCAGGAGTCCTATATAAAATTAATGAGAATAATTCAGTGTTTGTAAATGCCGCATATATCTCGAGGGCTCCCTATTTCAAATTTGTATTCGGTAATTACACAAATGTGGTTGTGAAAGATCTTGAAAATGAAAAAGTACAAAGCTTCGAGGCTGGTTACGAAGTAGATTGGAGAATAATAAACGCAAAGTTTAGTGGGTATTATATTGGGCGACAAAACGTATCACTCTTATCAAACGAATACGTGCAACTGGAAGATGCATCTCAAACCAGGGCTATGATAAACGGGCTTGATGCAATACATAAAGGAATAGAAGTTGAATTATCTTTAAATATCAGCAGAAACCTTAGAGCAGGAGGATGGTTTTCCATGGGAGATTTCAAATGGAAAAACAATGTAAATGCCAAATTACTGAACGACAACAACGTAGTTGTGGATACCATTAATGTTTTTGCTGAAGGTTTAAATATAGGAGGTACTGCAAGAAATCAACTGGGCCTTTTTGCAGATATTAACATCTTAAGATCGATATTCTTAAGATTTGAATATCAGTATTATTCCGGCGTTTATTCCAATTTTGATCCTACCAGTAGAAATATTGCTAATGATATTCAACAGCCCTATGAATTTCCTGCATATGGTGTACTAAATACATATTTAACCTATCCTTTTAA
>PKTD01000312.1 GCA_002869315.1 Marinilabiliales bacterium
GAGATCAGGATATAAAAGAAAAATAGGTTTTGAAGGTGGCCAGATGCCACTTTACAGAAGGGTTCCTAAATTTGGATTTAAAAATATTAACCGTAAAGAATATCTCGGTATTAATATTGAAGCAATTCAGAAACTCGCTGACGAGAAAAAAATCACAAATTTCACACCTGAAGTATTCGTTGAAAACGGATTAGCCTCAAAAAAAGATCTCATTAAGATCTTGGGTATGGGGGAACTTTCAGCAACTGTTGAAGTTAGTGCACATGCATTCTCGAAATCAGCATCTGAAGCTATCGAATCTAAAGGAGGTAAAGCCACAAAAATTTAAAACTTAATGAAGAAGTTAATAGAAACCATAAGGAATATAAATAAAATTGAGGAACTGCGTAACCGCATCCTTTATACTTTAGGTATTTTACTTATCTATAGGTTGGGATCTTATGTAGTTATCCCTGGCGTAGACCCGGGAATGCTTGCCAACTTGCAGAACCAAACAAGCAGCGGTCTTTTAGGCCTGCTTAATATGTTCTCTGGTGGTGCATTTTCTAACGCTTCAATTTTTGCATTAGGTATCATGCCTTATATATCAGCATCTATTGTTATTCAGTTGCTTGGTATGGCAATACCTTATTTCCAACGTCTGCAACGTGAAGGCGAAAGTGGAAGAAGAAAAATCAACCAAATAACTCGTTACCTAACAGTTATTATCGTTGGTTTACAAGCCCCTAGTTATATTGCTAACCTTGTTTCTCAACTTCCGGCAGAAGCCATAACACCTTTCAGCCCCGCAATAACAAGTCCAAGTCTTTTCTTTTGGATTTCATCAACAATAATTCTTATTGCTGGTACTCTTTTTGTCATGTGGTTGGGTGAAAAAATAACTGATAAAGGAATTGGTAATGGTATATCTCTAATCATCATGATTGGAATTATTGCTCGTTTGCCATTTGCATTATTTGGTGAGTTTATTGCTCGCGTTGAAGAACAAGGAGGTGGTTTAGTATACTTCCTATTGGAAATAGTTGTTCTCATATTCGTTATATTATTTACCATCGCGCTTGTACAAGGAACCCGAAAAGTACCTGTGCAATATGCCAAAAGAATAGTTGGTAATAAACAATATGGCGGTGTAAGACAATACCTTCCTCTAAAAGTAAACTCAGCAGGTGTAATGCCTATCATTTTTGCGCAGGCTATTATGTTTCTGCCTATTACTTTAGTAGGATTTTCTGATTCTGAAACTATGTCAAGTATAGCATCAGCTTTCACCAACTTTACAGGTTTCTGGTATAATTTTACATTCTTTATAATGATTATACTATTTACCTACTTCTATACAGCCATTACAATTAATCCAAATCAAATGGCTGATGATTTAAAGAAAAATGGTGGATTTATTCCAGGTGTTAAGCCAGGAAAGAAAACTGCGGAATACTTAGACAATATACTTTCAAGAATTACACTTCCTGGATCTATTTTCCTTGGAGTTATAGCAATAATGCCTGCTTTTGCAATGCTGGCAGGAGTAAACAGTCAGTTTGCTCAATTTTATGGTGGTACTTCACTATTAATTCTTGTGGGAGTTGTACTAGATACACTTCAACAAATTGAGAGTTACTTATTGATGCGTCATTACGATGGATTAACAAAATCAGGACGTATTAAAGGAAAGTCATCAACATTTGGAATGTAATCTGTTCGTTATACATGATTTATTTTAAAACGGACGAAGAAATAGAAATACAAAGACAAAGTTCTTTACTTGTTGGAAAAACTCTGGCTGAAATAGCCAAAGTAATTAAGCCTGGCATTAAGACCATAGAATTGGATGCCATTGCCGAAGAATTTATAAGAGACCATGGAGCAGTTCCTGGTTTTAAAGGATACGGTGGATTTCCAGGGTCATTGTGCATATCGGTAAACGATGAAGTTGTTCACGGTATACCAGGAGAACGTGTGCTTGAAGATGGTGATATAGTATCTGTTGATTGTGGCACATTTATGAATGGTTTTTACGGCGACTCAGCATATACTTTTGCTGTGGGAAATGTAAAAGAAGAGTATTTACTACTTTTGCAAAGAACAAAAGAGTCACTTTACTTGGCAATAGATCAGGCTGTAGCCGGAAAAAGAATAGGAGATATTGGACATGCTGTTCAATCCTATGTTGAAGGATACGGTTATTCGGTAGTCAGAGATTTAGTTGGACACGGGGTTGGAAGAAATTTACACGAGAAACCTGAGGTGCCTAACTATGGTAGAAGAGGGACAGGAACTAAACTTAAACCAGGTATGACTTTGGCAATTGAGCCAATGGTAAATTTGGGAGTAAAGGAGGTTGTTCAGGAAAATGGCGGTTGGACAATAAAAACTGCTGATTCAATGCCTTCGGCACATTTTGAACATGATGTGGCGATAAGAAAGGGAAAAGCGGATATTTTGTCAACATTTGATTATATTGAAGAAGTTTTAAATAAAAAATAACTTATAATATGGCTAAACAACAGTCGATAGAACAAGATGGAACAGTAGTTGAGTCTCTGGGAAACGCAATGTTTCGAGTTGAACTTGAAAACGGGCATGTTATAATTGCTCATATTTCAGGAAAAATGAGAATGCATTATATTAAAATATTGCCGGGCGATAAAGTAAAATTAGAAATGTCGCCCTACGATTTAACAAAAGGTAGAATAACATTCAGATATAAATAAATAAATCTGCTAAAGATGAAAATAAGAGCATCTATTAAAAAGAGAAGTCCTGAAGACAAGATAGTACGTCGTAAAGGAAAATTGTTTATCATTAATAAGAAGAATCCTAAGTTTAAACAACGTCAGGGTTAATAAACGTGAATTAATAAATAAATTAAGATATTATTATGGCTAGGATTGCTGGAGTAGATATCCCAAACAATAAACGCGGAGAAATAGGTTTAACCTACATTTTCGGTATAGGCCGAAGTACCGCTCAAAAGATTCTTAACGAAGCAGGGATTGATGTCAATAAGAAAGTTCAGGACTGGACTGACGAAGAGCAAAATGCTGTTCGTACAATCATTAGTGATTCATTCACTGTAGAAGGAGAACTTCGTTCCGATACTCAAATGAACATCAAGCGATTGATGGATATTGGAACATACAGAGGGATAAGGCATCGTATTGGTTTACCATTAAGAGGTCAAACCACTAAAAATAATGCTCGTACCCGTAAAGGACGTAAGAAGACTGTTGCCAACAAGAAGAAAGTGACTAAATAGTAAATAATATTACATAGTATAGAAAATAACAACTATGGCAAAAAGGACCAGAAGTACAAAAAAGAGAGTTGTAAAAGTAAGCCCACAGGGAAAAGCTTTTATTAAAGCTTCATTTAACAACATTATTGTATCGCTTACCAACGAAGACGGCCAGGTTATATCATGGTCATCATCAGGAAAGATGGGATTTAAGGGATCAAAAAAGAACACCCCTTATGCAGCACAATTAGCAGCTGAAGATTGCTCAAAAACGGCTTATGACCTTGGTTTACGTAAAGTAAAAGTTTATGTTAAAGGTCCAGGTTCTGGAAGAGAGTCAGCAATTAGAGCAATTGATGCTGCTGGTATCAGTGTTACTGAGATAGTTGATAGAACTCCATTACCTCATAATGGATGTAGACCTCCAAAACGTAGAAGAGTATAATTTGAATAGAAGTATAATAAGAAATATAGAATATTATGGCAAGATATAAAGGCCCAAAATCAAAAATTGCTAGAAAATTTGGTGAACCAATCTATGGTCCGGATAAAGCTTTTGAAAAGAAGAACTATCCTCCCGGAATGCACGGCGCAAACAAAA
>PKTD01000262.1 GCA_002869315.1 Marinilabiliales bacterium
CGAACCAGGCATAATGATTATTCTATCACCGGCCATTTTCACTAGGCTTGCAATATTATCAATACCATCAATAGCCTTATTTTTTATTCCTGAAGTAAGGAGTCTGTCGGCACCACATTCAATAATCTCTTGGAGTGCCTTTTCGGGATCTTTACACATGTCGTAAGCCCTGTGAAAAGTAACATTCATGGGTCTTGCAAGTTCAACTATTTCTTTGGTAAGTTTAGTATCGATATTACCATCAGGAAGCAAAAAACCTATTACAATACCATCAACACCAATCTTTTTACAAAATAAAATATCCCTTTTTATGATCTCTATTTCATCCTTAGAATAAACGAAATCACCTCCACGTGGACGTATTAGTACATTTAATTTAATTTGAAGTTTTTCACGGGCCAGACTTATTTCTCCCATGGAGGGAGTGGTACCACCTTCATAGAGATTTGAACAAAGTTCCACACGATGAGCACCTCCCTGCTGGGCATTCAGAGCGCTCTCCAGTGAATTACAACAAACTTCAATCCCTATGGATTTCATCTTTATAAAAACTCAGCCAGTTTACCGGCTTTATTAACTTTTACTCCTTTTTCGGTATTGTGAATTGTACAGGCTTCATTATAAAGATCATGCTCCAAAAACAAAACATAATCATTTTCCAGAGCCTCTGCATAGAATCGTTCACGGTCTTTTAATGTTAGCAAAGGACGAGTATCGTATGCCATCACCCAAGGCATAGGAATATGTGCTGTTGAAGGCATTAGGTCGGCCATAAAAACAACTGTTTTACCATTATACTTTATGTGAGGTATCACCTGGCCTTCTGTATGTCCGTTATATAATTTAAAGTCAATATTTGGGATAAACTCTCCCTCATTTTCAATTAGGTTAAGTCTCCCGCTCTCTTCAATGGGATAGATATTTTCTTTCAGAAAGGATGCCTTTTCCCTACGATTAGGATTAGTTGCCCACTCATACTGTTGCTTGCTGGTCCAATAAGTTGCATTGGGAAAAGTGAGTTCAAAATCGCTTTTATCATCATTCCATTTAACACTTCCGCCACAGTGATCGAAATGCATATGAGTAAGTATAACATCAGTAATATCTTCGAAAGAAAAGCCAGCGTTTTTTAATGATTTTTCCAGAGTATCGTCACCATTAAGATAATAATGTTTAAGCCATTTTTCGTCTTGCTTTTCACCTATACCATTATCTATCAATATTTTGCGATCGCCATCAACAACCAGCAAACATCGCATTGCCCAGTTACAAAGGTTGTTTTCATCGCAAGGATAAAATTTATTCCAAAGTACTTTAGGTACAACACCAAACATGGCACCACCATCAAGTTTTAAGTTTCCTGTTTCTATGGGAAATAGTTTCATCGTTTGAATTTTTTGGCAAAAGTAAGAAAAACAGTAAATGAAGAGTCGAAAAGTCGCAAAGTCTGAAAAGTCGAAGAGTCATTTTTATAGCATATTACTTTGTATAACTGTCGTTTCTTAACGCCTTCTCAACATATCTGAACATCTTCTGAACCTCTGAATAAAAGTCCAAGAGTCGCAGAGTCAAATAGTCGAATAGTCATTTTTAATAGCATATTACTTTGTATAATTGCCGTTTCTGAACATATTCTCAACGTCTTCTCAACATTTCTGAACTTCTGAACTTCTGAACAATTAATCAATTCGCTTCGACGCATTACAATCAGTTAATAAAAATACATTAAATGTTGGCGTCTCGCGATGACGTTCCGACTAACTCTTAACTTTCGCCCCTTCGCAATTTCGCTTCTTCGCAGTTTCACCTTTCTGATCAACTGATTGATCATTTTAATCTTCTGATCCTTACATCACCCAAATAGATCGGTGCTACCTACCTAACCCGACAACCTGATAACTCTACAACCATGACAACAACGACAACCCGACAACTCCTCCTACGCTGAAGCTCTGGAGGACGAGGCATGACAACTCCTCTCATCCTCGCCCCTTCGCAAAGTCGCCCCTTCACAATTTCACAGTTTCACGTTCTCAAACCCTCTTCACCGCAAAATCCCATGCTCCCTGTGATACAGCCTGAGAAGTTCCGAGAACACTTATTCCAACCCCAACTTTTTTTACCGGGAAATAGTCGACGGTTTGGTCTGAAAATGGCACTTTTATTTGCTGACTTTCATTTTGGACAAAATCGGCAAAACAATTTGGGTTATGCAGGTTATAGGCATAGGTTTCCATGCGCTGAACACTTCCTCCGCCTACTTTTTCAAATTTAGAGTTCATGGTATCCACAGCAGTTTGTAAAAACACATCATAGGCACCAGAAAGACCACCACCTATAACCACAAGACTGTCAGTAATTGTAACAGCATTGGCCATGGTTTCGCCAAGTACTCTCCCAAAATAATTCCATGCTTCTATGGCTGCTTCTTTATTTCCCTTGCGCTGTCCTTTGGCAATCTTATATATTTCAAATGGCTCAGGCGTATTTTCTTCTTCACAATGTGCAAACTTACCATAGAGTCGCTTTACACCTCTGATACTCAAAATCTCTTCTACACTATTCTTATGATTAAAGGGCTGCGACATGCGGTTTACTTCGCCTCCGGCGGAATTATCACCTATCCATAAGTTGCCATTGCTAACAAGTCCGCCGCCAAAGCCTGTTCCCAGGGTAAGTCCCAGCAGGTTTCTGTATTGCTTTGGATTATTATTCTCTATCAATTGCTGATTAGTCTTAGGAAGCAAACCTGCAACAGCCTCTCCAAGAGTAAACAAATCGCCATCGTTATTTATGTAGGTTGGGATTCCGAATTCATTTTCCAGCATTTGCTTTAATGCAACTCCACCCCTGAAAAAAGGCAGATTTTCAAGGTCCCCGATAATTCCTGCCTCATAGTCGGCCGGACCCGGAAAACAAAAACTTATGGCATCGGCTTTTCCTCCAACGGAATTTAACACTTCTCTGAATCCAAATAATACTTTTTCCAGGAAATCCTCTAAATCGTAAGAAGCAGTTTTAATAGAAGTTTCATATCTAATTTCACCTGCTATGATACCGGAAAAAACAAGATTTGTTCCTCCTGCATCCAGACTTAATATTTTATTTTGTGAAGTGTTCATCTATAAATTTTTAGCACAACAAATCTAAAAAATTTATTGATGGTCATTATATAAACAAGTTCCTTATTGATTAAATAAAATCCAAATTTCCTCTTTACATATTTAAATTATCTATTGAAATATTATCCATTTCCTTTGAGGTTTTGATCATTTTCTTTTGAGGTTTTTTGGGTTGTCTTTGTTGTTTGGTTGTCGCAGTTGATGGGTTGACGAATTATTAACAATGACTACAAGGATAATCCCTCCTTCACTATAGTTCCGGAGGTCGATAAATGACTATTGACCCTGGCTGGCATTGACAAAAAATAAAGCCTTCTCGCCTGAGGCGAGAAGGCTTTATTTTATTTAATCTTTGCCATTTTCTTTCGGAATGTTGCTTTATCAGTATGTATTTCATACAGATAAAATCCCGGTGGTAAACTGCCACCACCATCGTCTTTGCCATCCCAGATATAGTTATGATGTCCTTCACTAAGTTGACCGTCATAAAGAAGTTTTACTCTCTTTCCGCTTAGGTCGATTACATCCACAATAACTTTGGAGTCTTCTGTAAGATTAAAACTTATGGTTGTTTGATCAGCAAAAGGATTAGGGAAGTTTTTAGAAAACCCTGTTTCTTTTATATCCTGATTTTCATCAACATTTACATAAATATTAACCCCTCCCGAATAGCATACAACACGTCCATTTCTGCCACCTGCAACCATTTCCATTGTTCCATCTCTGGCAATGTCGGGAATGGCATTTATGGCATCCACAGGAGTTGAATAATCGATTGATTCTAACTCATCGCCTGTTAGCCCGTCAAGGAAATAGCAATAGTTATCACTGAATAGAGTCCCAACTATTACATCCTGTACCCCATCTTCATTTATATCATCAATAGGAGCCACATTCCATGCTTTATCAAACAATGTTCTCGACCATATATTTCCACCTGCATAACCATCAATTATCATTGCCTGCTGTCGGCTTGTGGCAGGAAGTATATCGGTATATCCATCATCATTAATATCTTCCATTTTATCGAAACGTAAAATCAGGGAGTTATTAATTGATCCTTCATAAATGTATGTTTGGGTAACAGGATTTATGAAATAATAATTACCTGCAAAATCACCGGCGGCCAGATCTTTTACATTATCTCCGGTAATATCGTCCAGTTGTGCCAATGCCCATACAGAAGAGCCCTCAGGAACTTTATTAAAAAGAAGGCTACCATCGGCCCCATTAATACCAAAAATACGCCCTGAAGTTTCGTCTGCCGATGAAGATCCGGCAAGCGCATCTGCTTGTCCGTCATTATTTACATCTTCTATTCCAATCACCGAAAATACGGGACCATAAGAAGAGTATTCCCATATGGATAAACCATCGAGAACATTCAAACAATAAACCCTTTTAGGTCCCTGATCCTGACCATCATCACCTGTGGCAGCAAGTACGTCGGCTATGCCATCGCCATTATAATCATAAGTTACATTAATATCATAAACCCAGCCGCCATCGCCATATTCATTGGTTTGGTGAGTCCATAAAGGATGACCTGTTTTTCCTGAAAATGCCCTAATTGACCTGTCTCCGCCGGTAGTACCTACTATAACATCTTCATAGCCATCATTATTGATGTCGGCTACTATTTCCAGAGCAGCCTGCTGATATACATTTCCTGAATATATTTCAACTTCCCACATTACATCTGCAACTCCGGATGAATTACCATTAAAGCATCTTATAAAATTATCTTCAGAACAAACAATTACATCAGCAACAGTATCACCGGTAATATCCTGTATAGGGGCTATTGCTTTTGGACTTTGATCGTAACCCTCCGTTATATAATAATGCCATAAATCCACACCTATAGGATAGTTTTTAAGTTCACTCCACCCTGTTACGGTAACATCATAGGGGTTATTGGCAGTATCATTGCTGCTTATTTGAATTATTCCATTGTAAGTCATTTCTTTGGATGGGTTAAACCAAATTCCTACCTTAACCGTGTCCAAAGTAGAAATTGTCATTGGTAATACTGTAGACTCTTCGACTATAAACCCATAATTGTCGGAAAGTAATTCCGTTATACTCAGGTCTGTATCGCCAATATTTACTAATTCCATAAACCATCTGGTAAAGGCAAACATTCTCACCTCATTATAATTGTGAGTATCTTCCAAAACCAATAATGAAGGACCTGAATTAACACCATGACCAAAAAGCATAACATCTACACCAGGATTTATAGGATCGGAAGACATAACGTTAATTGTAGTTTCAAGAGGTTCAACATCCGTTGGAGAATATTTTATTGGGATAATCATAGATGCCCCCGGGCTAATAGTTTGAGGAAATCCAATTGATACAGTTATAGGCTCTCCTGCAGGAACATCAATACCATTTATAACCAAATCGTCGGTACCTGTATTTTGAACAAACATTTGCCAGGTTTCAGAAGTACCAATAGTTACATTTCCATAATCGTGTGTGTCTACAGGAATATTAATCTCTGGGGTTCCTGAAGATGTTAAACTTACTTTATACAGCTTACTGTCGGATGAAAGAGGTCCGTCTACATACCAAATATAAGTACCATCATAAACTATTCCGGCAGGTTTTATATTATTTGCAGGATGACTTTCTAAAACTGCTCCTGTTTGAGTAGTTTTATAAATCATATCATCATTATAGTCAACCATCCACAAATTAGATCCATGTTTACATATATCCCATATTTGTTGACCAGGTGGTGTAAACTGGCTTATTATTGTTCCGGAACCATCAACTTTATATACTGTTCCCGGATCAGGATAATAAGTTCCTACCCAAAAGTTTCCTGCATCATAAGCAATACCACTCATATAATGATCCGGAAGATTGAATGAAGATAATTCAGATCCGCTAAGGGTTAATTCTATGGCCTCAGCAGGCACTGAAGGAGAAGTAACATGGTCGGTAGTCCATAATTGAGCACCATCCCAGGTTAATCCATAACAATCACCAATGGAAGAATTTACAAATTGTAATGTAGTTTGTCCGTTTGATGGATTGAACTTATAAAAATGGTCTCCGTCGGAGCCATATATTCCGAAATACAAATATGTACCATCCCATGCTAAACCGGAGGCTTTTCCGGGAATGTCCCAAGATTGTATAATAGACCATTCATTAACATCTCTTGAACCCTCATCAGATTGAGAAAATGCTGAGAAATAGATTAAAATAACAAATAAACTGAGTATAATTTTTTTCATGAGTATAATATTAATTTATAAGTTTTGATTGATTTATCCGCTTAAAGCAGATTTTTATAAAATACTACCTCACAAAGTTAATTAAATGACTGATAAAATAAAACAGGTTTTATTATAAAATACTGAAGAGCAATAACAAAGGTATATTGAAGTGCAATTTGTATGGAAAAATAATGCGTATAATTAGATTATTGTACCGGAAAATAAAGGAAATTAACAGAAAGTAAAGGAAAAAATCAGTGTGCTTCCAGCCAATTATTTCCGGTATTCATGTCAACCACCACAGGCACATCCAGTTTTATGGCATTTTTCATTTTTTCAGAAACAATAACTTTTAATTCCTCAAGTTCTTCAAGATGAGTATCAAATACAAGTTCATCATGCACCTGTAAAATCATTTTCGATTTCATTCTCAATTTTTCCATTTCATTGAAAATATCTATCATAGCAATTTTTATCATATCTGCTGAAGATCCCTGTATAGGAGCATTAATGGCATTTCGCTCAGCAAAACCTCTCACCACGGCATTACCCGAATTTATATCTTTCAGATAACGGCGCCTTCCCATAATAGTCTCCACATAACCATTCTCACGAGCAAATTCAATGGACTTATCCATATATTTTTTAACTCCTGAGTACTGCTCAAAATAATTGTCGATTATCTCCTTTGCCTCCTTGCGGGAGATATTTATTCTTTCCGACAAGCCAAATGCAGATATCCCATATACCAATCCAAAGTTTACAGTTTTTGCATTTCTACGCATATCCTTATCAACTTCTTCCAAAGGAATTCCATATACTTTTGAAGCGGTTGCAGTATGAATGTCGAGTCCCTGGTTAAAAGCTTCCAGCATATTTTTATCCTTACTTAAGTGAGCAATTATCCGAAGTTCAACCTGAGAATAGTCGGCCGCAAACAAAGTATAATCTTTATTACGCGGAACGAAAGCCTTTCTTATTCCTCTTCCCCTTTCGGTCCGTATGGGAATATTTTGCAGATTCGGATTATTTGAACTCAAACGACCTGTAGCAGCAACTGCTTGATTATAAGACGTGTGTATCCTATTATCCCGAGGATTAACCAATAATGGAAGGGCATCAACATAAGTTGATTTTAGTTTTGAAAGAGAGCGGAACTCCAGAATTTTGGATATAACAGGATGTTTCTTCTCCAGACGTACCAGTATTTCCTCGCCCGTTGAATATTGCCCCGATTTGGTTTTTTTTGGTTTGTCGGTAACCTTAAGTTTTTCAAACAATACAACTCCCAATTGCTTTGGTGATGCTATATTGAATTTCTCTCCAGTCATTTCAAATATCTCATTCTCGGTATTTTGTATATCGTTTACAAGATCTTCACTAAAGGATTTAAGAGTATTCACATCAAGATTTACACCTTCTGCCTCCATACTTGCTAAAACAGGAATTAACGGGGTTTCGATTTCACGAAATAGTTTTTGAGTGAGTTCGTCACTGAGTTTAGGTTCGAAGACCTCCTTTAATTGCAGGGTAATATCAGCATCTTCTGCTGCATATTCTTTAACTTTCTCAATTTCAACATCGCGCATACTGAGTTGATTTTTCCCCTTCTTTCCAATTAATGTTTCTATGGAAACCGGTTTATAATTCAGATAGGTTTCTGCCAGATAATCCATATTATGACGTAAATCGGGTTGCAAAAGATAATGCGCCAGCATGGTATCAAAAAACTTTCCTTTTACATCAATATCATACCATTTTAAAACCGAAATATCATACTTCAGATTTTGTCCGATTTTCTCAATTTTTTCATCTTCAAGTATGTCTTTAAATACTGAAGTAAACTTTATTGCTTCATTATATTTTGCAGGGATTGCCACATACCAGGCCTGGTGTGCTTTTATGGCAAATGAAATGCCCACTAGTTCTGAATTATTTGCATCCAGACCTGTGGTTTCAGTATCAAAGCAAAATGATTTTTCCTTTTTGAGCAAGGCCGACAATTTTTTTGCACCTTCTAGGGTATCTATTAATTGATAGTTATGATCAACATCTTCAATGGTTTTAATTTCAGCGGGCATCATTTTTTCTTTGGCCTCTTCCTCAGCAGCCGCAAATAAATCGCCTTGTACCACTGAGGATGATTCCTCAGCCTTCTCAATTGATTGTTTGGTAAAAAATCGTTGTGCGAAATTTCTGAATTCCAATTCTTCAAAAAGTTCCTTTAAAAAGTCTTCGTTGGGATCATTAAGCAGCAAATCCTCTTCATTAAACTCAATGGGAACATCCAGCATAATGGTAGCCAGTTGTTTGGAAACCAAGCCCTGTTCAGCAAAGTTTATTACATTTTCCTTTTGCTTTCCCTTTAGGTCGTCGGTATTTTTTATTAGTTCCTCAATGGAGCCATATTTATCCAGTAGTTTGATGGCTGTTTTTTCACCAATTCCCGGTATACCGGGGATATTATCAGAAGAATCGCCCCACAATCCCAACAGATCAATCATTTGTAAAGGATCTTTTAAACTATATCTTTCACATACTTCCTTAGGTCCCCACACTTCTGCTTTATTGCCCATTCGGGCTGGCTTATACATAAAAATATTTTCCGACACCAATTGTCCAAAATCCTTGTCAGGGGTCATCATATATGTTGTAAAACCTTCTTTTTCAGCCTTTTTTGCCAGGGTTCCAATAACATCATCAGCTTCATAACCATCAACCTTCAGGATGGGAATATTAAAGCCTTTAATTAGTTCAACTACCCACGGAATTGATGCCGACAAATCTTCAGGCATCTTCTCACGATTGGCTTTATATTCAGCAAACCCTTCCTGCCTGATGGTTTGTGCCATGGTATCGAATGCAACACCAATATGCGTTGGCTGCTGATTTTTTAAAACATCTAGTAGAGTATTGGCAAAGCCTAAAACAGCAGATGTGTTAAGTCCTTTGGAGTTTATTCTTGGATTTTTACTAAATGCAAAATACGACCGGTAAATTAAAGCCATTGCATCCAGTAAAAACAGAGTTTTCTTTTCTTTCATAAAATTTATTTGAGTACAAATTTAGGAAAAAGGGTTTAGGTATTTTGATTTACAGAGGAACTTATAAAATAGCATAGTGCCATTTTGTGATATACAACTGCCCGGCAATAAATATGAAGAAAAGTGATCTATAACATGCGAATTACAATATTAATATATGAAAAGGACTTATTATAAATACTTTATGAGGTTTTTTTGCTACCTTTGAGATAAGTTATTTTATCAACAAACAACTATGAAAAATATTTTAAGCAAAAACCTTAACTTTCGTTATAGCACAATCCCAACAAAATATGCAATTAAATTGAGTAATAATTATTCAAAATTATTTTTTCTTTTATTATTGATGCTTTCATCATGTAATAATAAAGATCAGGTGCTAATTCCTGTTATACCAAATGTTTCATTCCCATTGCTGGTTCAGCAACATGAACAATATTATGGTTTGGAAAGTGATTGCAGGTCGATTGAAATCGTTTTTAACGATAATATATTTAGCGGGTCAATAGATGATGCAATTGTCCTTACTGATAAAGATGGAAGTCTTGAGGACAAATACCAACTTATTAGTGATGGAAAAATTGTTTTTTTAAGGTTTAATGAAGGGTTTAATCTTAAAAGCGGATGGAGATATATTCTAAATATTGATGAAAGTTTGCTAATGTCCGGAGACAAGGCGGCAAATGGCTCACAGCAATTCGAATTCAGGACTAACTCTAAATATCTTCATGAAGACCTCACCTCCGGCTCAGGAGATACAACAGAGCGAACTCTCATAGCCTGTATTAGCGATATCCATTGCGGTGATGTGCGTGCTACCAACCATAACTATTCGTGGTTTAATAAAAACGCTGATGCTCTTTATAAATTTCTTTCCTATGTAGAGTCTCATCCGCGCATAAAACAGTTGGTTATTATGGGTGACTTATTTGATGAGTGGATGGTGCCATATTACGCCAAACCATTTGATACAACTGCAAACATTACAAATTCAATAGAGTACTTTAGAGCAATTGCTCATAACGCCATTAATAAACCAGTATTTGATAAACTTTCAGACATCAGTAAAGGTGGAATAATTGATGTTGTTTATGTGCCGGGTAATCATGATATGCTGGTAACACAAGATGTTATTACAGAATTGATTCCAGGAGCAATATGGAAAGGTGATGCCAAGGGCTTAGGAAAGTATAATCCTGTGGATAAGATACATCTGGAACACGGGCACAGATATGATTTTTTTAATTGCCCGCAACCACTCATAAACGAAGATAAAATATTGCCACCGGGTTATTTTGTAACCAGGCTGTATGCATCAGGCTTGGCATCCAGAACCGATTCTTTTAAAGATAGTCAATCGATTGATAGCGATATTGAATTTGTAACTGCATGGACTGCTGCTTTTGGTTATACAATAGCAGATTTTAGCATGAATCCGGATACAATTCCGATGGATTCTTCAATGGTTAAAATGACAGGCATTGATGGTTACTCAGATGATATGAGTTTTAACGGAGCCCTGCATATGTATGATGCTGATATCGAAGAATTGTGGAAGCAAACTCAGGAAATTAATTTAGTGCCAAATACCCTCAGCGTATTTCTCGGATTACTTAATGGAACTAAACTTTACGGAGCTGCATTATTTGAATATTTAACTGATTATTTTAGCAGCGATCAACCCAAAATTGTTGCATTTGGACATTCTCATAAACCTGAGATAAAGGTGTTTCCTTTTGAGAATGCTTATACAGGAATATATGCTAATTCAGGATCATGGATTGATCCGGATCAGTCGAAATACAATACAAGAACTTTTCTAATAATTGAACCGGCAAAGTGGTCTGATTCAGAAATTGATGTGGTTTCTTTATATCAATTTAATAAAGACAGTGAAAATAATACTGATGATTATAAACCATATCTAATCAAAGAGGAAAGTATTAAAAATTAGTAATGGATTTGCAGGGGTTAAGGTGGGCTAACTAAATGTTAATTTTTAATCCCAGGTCCGCAAATCTTTATCAACAAAAAATCTCCACAAGGTTTTCAATATCCTATCGAACAGCACAATATTGTGTTGGCAAATTAAGTTTTTCAAATTATGAAGTCATAAAATTATTAATTAATTTTACTCAATTATTCTTAAACGGATTTGAATTATGCCTCGAAAAACCGCAACAAAAGCCACTGCTGAGAAGATAAGAAAGATATTCGTTCTTGACACTTCGGTAATAATTTACAACCACAATGCCATTAATGAGTTTGATGAT
Organism: Marinilabiliales bacterium; assembly: GCA_002869315.1. Taxonomy (GTDB): domain Bacteria; phylum Bacteroidota; class Bacteroidia; order Bacteroidales; family F082; genus BM524. The sequence continues at coordinate 11,673 of PKTD01000262.1, forward strand.
AATGATGTTGCTATTCCAATAACAGTTCTGGAAGAACTTGATAACTTCAAGAAAGGCAATACAATAAAAAATTTTGAGGCAAGAGAGTTCATTCGATTTCTCGATAGTATTTCCGGCAAGTCGACTATGAAAACATGGCGCAATTTAAACGGTCCTAAGAAAGGGAAGTTTAAGGTGATAATGAACGAAAACAGCAAGACGGATGCCACATCTATTTTTAGCGATAATAAACCCGACCACAGAATATTAAACGCAGCACTAAAATTAAAGGAAGAGCATCCCGACAGAAAGGTAATTTTAGTTAGTAAAGACATTAACCTTAGGCTCAAAGCCAAATCACTAAACCTCACAGCTGAGGATTTTGAAACTGGCAAAGTTAAAGACCTCGACACTCTTTATACAGGAAAAACTGTTATGCAGGATGTTGTTCCCGATACCATCGACAAACTCTATAATGATGGTTTTTGTAGTATTGATGAATTGGGAATTACAGATCCTATTTCAAACCACTATTATATTTTAAAGAGCGACAGAGCCTCGGCACTTTCATATTATAATCCGATAACAAAACGAATCGACAGGGTTGAAAAACATGCTGTTTCCCGAATAATGCCACGCAACGCAGAACAGGTTTTTGCCTTACATGCAATATTGAATCCTGAAATTAAACTTGTTACTCTGCAAGGGGTGGCAGGTACAGGAAAAACATTGCTGGCACTGGCTGGAGCATGGGCGCAGAGAAGAAACTTCAAACAGATTTATCTGGCCCGTCCTATAGTTCCCTTAAGCAATAAGGATATAGGTTATCTGCCAGGTGATATACATGAAAAGATTAACCCTTATATGGAACCTCTTTGGGATAATTTAAAATATATTCAAAATCAGTTTGGAGAACAAGATCCTGAATACAAGCGCATTAGCGATGCAATAGAAAAGGAAAAATTATTAATTACTCCCCTTGCTTACATAAGAGGGCGTAGTATTTCAAATGTGATTTTTATCGTTGATGAAGCACAAAATCTTACTCCTCATGAGGTTAAAACCATTATTACCAGAGCAGGAGAAAATACAAAAATCATTTTTACTGGAGATATCTATCAGATAGACACTCCTTATCTGGATTCTCAATCTAACGGACTATCGGTTTTAATTGATAAAATAAAACATCACGAGATTTATTCCCACGTGCTTCTGGAAAAAGGAGAACGCTCGGAATTGGCGAATCTGGCTAACGAATTGCTGTGAGGGTTATTGGACATTGGACATTTGTGAATAGTGAATGGTGGATGGTGAATGGCTACTGAATTTTTTTGTAATTGATATAGATATTAAAAACTAAAATAAAACCCAATAAAGTATTAAGAATCTAGAGGAATTAAGAGTATATGTATTATTGATAAAACATGTTTGTACAAAGCATACAATAGAAATCTTATTAATCTGAGTCAGTAAAATAGCCTAAAAGAAGAAATAAATACTTTAGGTAAGATGCTAAATAAGTACATTAATTCAATAGGTCAACAATTATACAATGACCAATAACTAGTGACTAGTTATCCAATGCCCAATTTCAATCAGTATGTCGATTTAAACTGCTCTAAAAACTTGAGGTCGTTTTCGAAGAAAAGGCGTAAATCGTTGATTTGATATTTCAGCATGGTGATACGTTCAACACCCATTCCAAAGGCAAAGCCTGTATATTTTTCGCTGTCAATCTTACATGATTCCAGCACATTGGGATCAACCATACCGCAGCCAAGTATTTCTACCCAACCTGTGTATTTACAAACATTACATCCTTTTCCGCCGCAAATATTACAACTTACATCCATTTCTGCCGAAGGCTCGGTAAATGGGAAATATGAAGGACGGAAACGGGTTTTTGTTTCCTCTCCGAAAAGTTCTTTTGCAAAGTAAAATAAGGTTTGCTTGAGGTCAGCAAAACTAACATCGGTATCCACATATAATCCTTCCACCTGATGGAAAATACAATGTGCCCTTGCAGATATTGCTTCATTACGGAAAACCCTACCCGGTGAAATAGTTCTAATAGGAGGCTGTGTGGATTCCATAACCCTTACCTGAACAGATGAAGTATGCGTACGCAATGCAATATCAGGATCTTTTTCTATAAAGAAAGTATCCTGCATATCTCTTGCCGGATGATCTTCAGGGAAATTTAATGCAGTAAAATTATGGAAATCGTCCTCAATTTCCGGACCTTCAGAAACAGTAAAACCTATGCGTGAGAAAATATCTATTATTTCATTTCTAACTATTGACAATGGATGACGACTACCCATCGATGCATTTACCGGAAGAGATAAATCCAGAGTTCCGGATTTGCTATCTGAACCAGAATCAAGCTTTTCTTTAAGGCTCACAATTTTTTCCTGAACACTATTTTTCAGTGTATTGATTAACTGCCCCATTTCCTTTCTTTCGGAAGGATCAACATTTCTGAAATCTGCAAACAAAGCAGGAATCAGTCCCTTTTTACTTAAAAACTTAATCCTGAAATCCTCAAGACTTTCAAGTTTGTCGGCCTTAAAATTTTCAACTTCCTTTAAATATTCCTCTATCTTAGTCTTCATCATTCAAAAATTATTCTAAAATTTCTATGGTCATAGTAACTGGCACCATAGGTACATCGCCTCTTCCTGTCTCAACTGCAGCAATTTTATCCACTACTTCCAGTCCCATAATTACTTCCCCAAAAACAGTATAGCCACCATCAAGATGAGGAGTACCTCCTAAGGCTTCATATGCACTCTTCTGCTCATCAGTATATACAACTCCTGTTTGTGCTGAATTTTGATCCAGATAATAAATGGGGAATTTACGGCCCTGAACTATGTAAAACTGATTTCCTGAACTTTCTTTGCTAGGATTGATATGATCAGGTAGCCTTGCTGCTGCCAAAGCACCTTTTTTATGAATATGATTTGAATTAAATTCTGCAGCAACTCTATATCCAACGTCCTCACGTCCATCGGCATTATGCCCTCCCTGAATCATAAAATCTTTTATCACTCGGTGAAATGGAGAATTTTCGTACCAACCAGCCTTTATTAATTTGATAAAATTATCTCTGTGTAAAGGAGTATCATTATATAATTTCGCTGTTATATCGCCATAAGTAGTATGGATTACCACTATTGTTTCAGGCTTTGTATTTTGAGCCATAATATTCAAACTTATTAATATGCTAATTACCAGTAATATACGTTTCATTTTTATAATTTAATAAAATAATTGGCAAAATTAAGAAAATTGGGTGAGTTTTGTGTTTATTAGTAACAATATTCAAAAAATACAGATTGTCAACCTTCTGCTTTCTTTTGATTTTCCAATGCATCCACAAAACACTTTCTGCATAGAGGCTCATAAGATTCGGTTTCTCCAAGCACTACAAGTTTATCATTATTTATTGTTCTGTGTGAGTATGAAGCCAGGTTTCCACAACGCATACAAATGGCATGAACTTTTGTAACATATTCAGCAGTAGACATAAGCGAAGGAATAGGGCCAAAGGGTTTGCCAAGATAATCCATATCCAGTCCGGCAATTATCACTCTTTTACCTTTATTTGCCAACTGATCACAAACATCCACAAGTTCATTACTAAAAAACTGTGCCTCATCAATACCAACAACTTCAAAGTCATCAGCATAAAATAAAATTTGAGAGGCATTTTGCACCGCCATGGCCGTTACTTTACTCTTATCATGGGATACTACATCTTCTTCATCATATCTTACATCAACAGCCGGCTTGAATATCTCAACCTTTTGTCCTGCTATTTTGGCCCTCTTAAGTCTTCTTATCAACTCTTCAGTTTTACCTGAAAACATAGAACCGCAAACAATTTCTATCCAACCTGCACGTTGGGAATTATTTCTGTCTTTTTCGAGAAACATCCGTTTATTAAAAGATATTATGTTAATTTTGAAAAGAACAAAAATAAGGAGTTTTTGCAAATGGGAAAAAGTAATTTACTGACAAGTTTAAGTCTTGATGTTGAGACATTTAAAGCGCATTTAAAGAGAATTTCAAAAGAAGATTATAAGGTACATCAACTGGATAAAGACCTGCTTTTGGAAAAAACACGTCAATTATATGATAATATTCTTCAAATTGAAGTTGAAGGAAAACAAGAGCCGGAAGTAAAAAAACCAATTGATAAACCTGTTGAACCGGAAAAGAAAACTGAAAAACAACCTAAAGTAGAAACAGCAGAAGAAATTGCAGAAACTGTAATTGAAATGCCTATTGCCCAAAGTTGGGAAATTGATGAAAAAGCCCCCGAAAATAAAGAAGTTGAAAATACTGAAGAAGAAAAAGTAATTGAAAATCCAATTGAAGACAAACAAGAAGTAAATATAGGGTTCAAAAAACCTGAAGAAGTTCGCCCTACTGAAAACACTACCGAATCTCAACCGGAACCACAATCTCAACCTGAATCTCAACCTCAGCCTATACCTCAGCCCTCAAGCGAAGCTCAGCCAAAAAAAGAATCTGCCTACGATTTGTTTTCACCTTCATCAAACACAGTGAGTGATAAATTTACAAGCGATGAAGATAAAAGTATTGCTGGAAAACTAAAACAAAATAAACTGGATGACTTACGGGAGGCCATCGGAATAAATGAAAAATTCCTGTTTATAAATGAATTGTTCGCTGGCGATATGGGCAGATACAATAAGGCTCTTGACGAAATTAATTCCATGCAAAGTAAAACTGGCAGCGACACCTATCTGATGGAGTTAAAGATTGAAAAACAATGGGACACTGAATCTGATGCATTTATTAAATTTAAAGAACTGGTAGATAGAAAATTCCATTAATATGAAAAGTTTTGTAAGCTTTATTTTTATAATTCTGACTTCATATTATTCTGTTGCACAGGATGTTGAATATGCAAGATCATGCTTAAACAAACTTTCGTCCAAGTCGTTTCACGGTAGAGGTTATGTTAAGAAAGGAGATTTAAAAGCGGCAAAATTTATAGCCGGTGAGTTTAAAAAACATAAACTTGAAAGTTTTGGTGAAGATTATTTTCAGAATTACCAATTTCCAATAAACAGTTTTCCAGGAAAAATAAGTGTTGAAATTTCGGATAAAAAACTTATTCCCGGAATTGATTATGTTATCAGTTGCTCAAACAGTTCCGTTGACGGAGAATACAAGTTGCATTATTTACCTGAACACATTAATAATGATTCGCTTTTTGCCGACTATTATTCAAAGCATGATTTTACAATTAATGAAATCCTTGTTGTAAAAGCCAAGTTAAGAAAGTTTTATGGCAAATATATTGACGGAATTGCAGGGGTAATTTTGCTGAGCGACAAAAAGCAATGGTGGCATGTTTCCAATGGAAATTATACAAACAATACTATCTGGATAAAAGCAAAAACAACTGCATTTGATGCTAAACCAAAACACATAAAAATAAAATTTAAGAATGAGTTTTTTGAAAAATATCCAACACAAAATGTTGTTGCATTTTTAAAGGGAAGCAAATATCCTGAGAAATATTTTGTTTTTACTGCTCATTACGATCATTTGGGAATGATGGGTAATAAAACTTATTTTCCGGGGGCGAACGATAATGCCAGCGGCACCTCTATGCTTTTGGATTTGGCACGTCATTTTTCACTTCCTGAAAATCAAAGTGAATACTCAATAGTTTTTATTGCCGTTAGTGGCGAAGAGTCAGGCTTACACGGATCCAGATATTTTGCTGATAATCCTATGTTCCCACTGGAAAATATTGAACTGCTTGTAAACCTGGATATGGTAGGCAGTGGAAGTAACGGCATAACTGTCGTAAATAGCGCAATTTATCCAGATCTCTTGGAGAAAATGAGAGATATAAATGAAAAGCACTCTTACCTTAAGCAAATAAAAAAGAGAGGAGAATCATGCAATAGCGATCATTGTCCATTTTATAAAAAAGGCGTAAAAGCAGTTTTTATTTATACCATGGGAGATGAGTTAAAGGAATACCACAGTGTTGATGATACTGCCGAAAACTTCCCCTTTACCGCTTACGACGGATTGTTTAAATTGCTTGTTCAACTAACTTTAAACTAATACTGATTATGTCGAAACTTTATATAGTTCCCACGCCCATTGGAAATCTCAACGACATGACTTTTCGTGCCATAGAGGTTTTAAAATCAGTTGATTTAATTCTGGCAGAAGATACAAGGACAAGCGGTAAACTATTAAAACATTTCGACATTGAAAACAGGATGACTTCTTATCATCTTCATAACGAACATAAGGTGGTGAGCAATATTGTTCAAAGGATAATAGATGGTGAGGAAATGGCATTGATATCAGATGCCGGAACACCTGCAATATCCGATCCGGGCTTCCTTCTGGTAAGAGAATGTGTTGAAAATAATGTAGAAGTGGAATGCCTCCCAGGGGCTACAGCTTTTATTCCGGCACTTGTAAACTCAGGTTTACCCAACGATAAGTTCTTTTTCGAAGGATTTCTGCCGCACAAAAAAGGCCGGCAAACACGCTTGAAAGAATTGTCGGAATATAAACAAACACTGATTTTTTATGAGTCGCCACACCGCTTATTAAAAACCTTAAACCAATTCATTGAATTTTTCGGAGCCGAAAGAAAAGCCTCTGTTTCAAGAGAAATAAGCAAAATGCACGAAGAAAATGTTAGAGGTAGTTTACAACAAGTATTCGATCATTTTAACAACAAAACAATAAAGGGTGAAATAGTTATTATTGTAGCCGGAAAATAATAAAGAAAAACTTAAATATTAGCGTTCACAAGCGAACACTTTTGTTCGCTTTATCAACATTTTCCATTAGCCCTAAACCTTAATAATTTTCATTTTTATTACTGTATATCAATTGTTTATAACTTTTGGCACAGGTATTGATAAGGATAAAACAGAAATAAAAAGAAAACTTAATTCTTAAACTATATTAAGATGAAAACTATAAAGATAACATTACTACTTACAGCATCATTTTTCATAATGATGGGATCTTTTGCTAACAATATGGATTTTGTTGTTGAAAAAGAGTCATATATAAAAGATATACCATTTTCTACCTCTGAAGTTTCAGCTAACTGCATGTATGAAATGGCACTAAAGAAGGAATTTAATCTGGAAGAAGAATCATATATTAATGATATTCCATTTAATACTGAAGAAATAGCCTCGGAATGTATTTATGAAAATGCCCTTAACGAAACATTCAATTTACCTGAAGAAGAGGCTGTGGATGATATTCCTTTCAGTACAGAAAAAATAGCAGGCAATATGCTTTGCAAAAGATAAAAAGTAAAATTTTTTATTGTAATAATTGGTTTCATAATGATAAAGTCCCGTCTGCCTAAAGGCAAGACGGGATTTTTTATGCATTCATCATAAATCACAGAAATCAATATCTATATAGCAGATCATAAAATCTGATTAATTTATAATTCAGGTTTTGTAGTGAGCAAATTAAATCAATTATTTCCTGAAGTATTCTCAAACACTCAACACTACTCCAGTCTTCAGGGGTTAGTTATTTGTCATTAGTCATTGGTATTAAATGACCATTGTCTAAAATCAATTTCGTATTTTTGGGGGAAAAAGATGAGTTATACCTACAAATATCCACGACCGGCTTTAACGGTAGATGCTATAGTTTTTCACGTAAATGAGGTGTTATTGATTCAGAGATCCACTGAACCTTTTAAAGATATGTGGGCCTTTCCGGGAGGTTTTGTGGATGAAAACGAAACCGCTGAAACTGCTGTGCAAAGAGAGTTGGAAGAGGAAACAGGTATTACTGATATTGAACTAAAACAGTTTTATACTTTTAGTGAGCCTGAGAGAGATCCACGTCACAGAACAGTTACCATAGCCTTTATTGGGAAAACACTCAACAGACCAATCCCCACTGCCGGCGACGATGCAAAAAATGCCAGATGGTTTAGTTTAAATGAACTTCCTCCCTTGGCTTTCGATCATGCTGAGATACTTGAAAAAGCCCTTAAACATAAATAGTAATTTTTACGATTTACTATATTTGATAAAAAATATTTTATGTGCGGCAGATTTCAACTTTCTGTAAAAGGAAAACATATTTCAGAAAGATTTAATGTGGAAGTGTTTGATGAAAAATATTCTCCCTCTTATAATTGTGCCCCTTCCCAAAATTTACCAGTAATAACAAATACAGAACCTGAGCAACTAAATTATTTTAAATGGGGACTAATCCCTTTTTGGTCGAAGGATCCCAAAATCGGCAATAAGTTAATTAATGCCCGGGCAGAAAGTATTAGCGAAAAAGCCAGTTTTAAAAATGCTTTCGCAAAGCGAAGATGTCTTATTCCTGCAAATGGTTTTTATGAATGGAAAAGAGAAGGAAAAAACAAAACACCTTACAGAATATTTGTTAAAACAGAAGATATATTTGCCATGGCGGGTATATGGGAAATATGGAAAGATGCTGAAAACAAGCCCATTAAAACCTTCTCCATAATAACTACTTCTCCAAACTCACTAATGAAAGATATTCATAATCGAATGCCGGTAATTTTAAATAAAAATGATGAAAAAGCCTGGCTATTTGAAGATGAGCCCGCTTTTTTAAAAAAACTTATGCAGCCTTATAATCCGGAAGAAATGCAGGCTTATAAAATATCTTCTGAAATAAATTCTCCAGCAAACAACAAGCCCGATCTGATTAAAGAATTCAAAGGCGGACAGTCGGAATTATTTTGATTGGAAGACCAAGTTAAGAACTAAAAACTAAAAGTGAAAAATTAAAAGCTATCAACCTTTAATGCCCAACTACTATTGACCAATAAACAATTATTTAACTACATCCGGATTATCTTCAGCATACCATTCGGCATAAGATGTAACCGTTTCCCTAAGCATAAGGTATTTTAATTCGATTTGGGGAGGTAATTTACCCTTAATCTTATTGGCAAAATCAGCAATCATATACTCGCTGGTGGGTTGGTAATCGAGCAAGATAATTCTATCATAATTCTCCTCTAATTTCTCAATAAGATCAGGAGAATAATCACTTCTTAAAACCAAAGAATGATCGAATTTATCTACTATTTCGTCTCTCACTATTTTTTTTAGATCGCCAAAATCCATTACCATTCCGTATTTTGGGTCTGTTCTGTCGGTAATAGGTCTGCCCGCTACAGTAACCATTAATTCATAGGAATGTCCATGAATATTTTTACATAAGCCATCATAGCCAGGAAGAGCGTGAGCCATTTCGAATTTAAATTCTTTGGTGATTCTGATATATGGTTTGGAATTCATTTTTCGCTTTATAAATAATCGATAGTTTACTGTTTAACAATCTTATACGACTTTAAACTAGAATTGTCAGTGTTGTTTAATATTAACAAATATAGTCCTTTGTCGAATTTTGTCAAGTTTATATTATTGGAATTAGCAGTTATATTTCCTTTTTTTATACTCCTGCCATCAAATGATAATAATTCATAAGTAATGCTTGCAGAATTATTAAAGTCCACGTGGAGCATTGAATTACAGGGGTTTGGATAAATATTGTATGTTAAATTAGCATTATCCGCTACTGAGTTGGGATCTCCCCAGATATAGTTAGCATATTCGGGATGATCGATAAATGGGTTACGATTTTCCTGATAACCATAAATTACCTCATTTCGGTTTAACTCAAATTCATCCGGTGGATCTATCATATTCCAGTCGAGGAGTTTTTGTAGCTTACCATGCTCAGGAGCAGGAGACGTATTTACATAGTCTACAGCTTCAAGATCCGGCTCTCCATTAGTACCTTCGTATCGCACAGCCATATAAAGAATCATCCTGGCCACATCGCCTTTAACTTCATCTCTGGGCTCAAAAGAATCGCCATCCTTTTTACATCCCGGCGCCTCAGGCAATGGTGTTCCTCCCTCATCAAAATCCAGATTTCCTCTGGAAGAATTTACAGAAACATCCGTTGGGCGAATATGATGAGCATCGGTACCGCAAGGAGGAGTATTTCCAAAATCGCCATGCGACTTCGCCCACACATGTTCCCGGTTCCATTCGTCAGGATCGCCACCAAAAGTACTTTTTGCCTGCGACCGACCAGTATATAATAGGATTACATTATCTGAATTTTCAGGGTCTTCATCAGTATTTTTCAAAATAAAATCCCTCAAATCATTATATGAATACTCAATATGGTTGTCGATTATTTCGTGCAATGCAGCCTTTAATTCTTCGCCTGTAAGACCTTCTGCATCATCATAATATCCATCAGGTATTTGTCCGAAAACAAAAGCCGATGTAAAAAATATTATTCCTAAAAAGATATTTTTCATGTTTTTATTTAATAAAGAAACCTAAGTATATGGCTATGGCAACTATGCTTATTCCTCCAAAGAGGTATACAAATGAAGAAAAAGCGAGGCTTGTTTTACTCAATTTTACCCTGGAGGATACTAGTGAAAACAAAATCACTGAAATACCCAAAAAGGAAAAAAGAAAAATCTGATTTATATTAAAAAGACTGAGGATAATTCCTGCTAAAAAGGTATTTATTGACTGGGCAGTTGACGACAAAACCATATTCTGGCTATTATCATTTGAAAATGTTCTGTCGCCTCTCCTTACTGCAAACGAATCGAATGCAATACGAATTCCCACCAAAAATAAGCCCACAAAAATTATAATGTACTGATAGTCTTCGGAGAGATATAGGAATTTATTTCCTAGAAATAAACCCAGCCACAACATCAATAATTGCATAATTAATTGAATTGCTGATTGCTGAAGCGACTGTTTAATGTTCGCCTTTATATCATTTCCCAGACTAACAGGAAAAACCTGAAAACCAAGTACTACTAAAATAAATCCTATTATGAATGTCAGCATTTTATAAAACTTACAAAAGGCAAAATTAAGGAAATACTAAAGTGATTTTTGCAAATTATGCGTATATCACTTACTTCTTTTTTCTTGTAAACCTTTTCTTAGGCATATTCTTAGGATCCTCTGAAATTTTAATACAATCTTCCAAAGTAAGATCCTCAGGAACAACATCCTTCGGTATTTTAAAGTTCTGTTTTTTTATTGCCAGATAAGGTCCGTAGCGACCGTTTAAAACTTGTATTTCGCCATCGTTGAACGACTTAATCAGTTTGTTTCTGTCAACTTCACGTTTCGCTTCAATTAATTCTATTGCTCTTTCCAGATCAATGGAAGTAGGATTATCGTCTTTTTTAATACTAACGAATTTGCCATCATGTTTTACATATGGACCAAAACGTCCAATGGCTACAGTAACTTCCTTCTCTTCGTAATTTCCAAGGCTTCTTGGGAAATCAAATAATTTTAAAGCCTCTTCAAGAGTTATTGTTTGCAGACTTTGGTCTTTTCTGAGCCCTGCAAATTTTGGTTTCTCTTCCGATTCAGTATCCCCAATTTGTGCCAGAGGTCCGTATCGTCCAATTTTAACAAATACATTTTTTCCTGTTTCAGGATCCTGCCCAAGAAGACGTTCCCCGCTAAACTTACCACTCTGGTCCTGGGTAGTTTCTATTTTATTATGAAAAGGGCCATAGAACTCTTTGATCATTTGGTTCCACTCCTTTTTACCTTCTGAAATATCATCGAATTCCTTCTCCACACTGGCCGTAAAATCGTACTCCAGAATTTCCACAAAGTTTTGTGTTAGAAAGTCATTTACAACGGTTCCAATATCTGTTGGAAATAGTTTTGCCTTTTCTGAATTCATATTTTCCTTAAGTGTGGCACTTTCTATTTTACCATCTTTTAAGGTTAAAAGGTCTATTTCTTTTTGAATAGGAGGACGACTTTCCTTAACTACATAATCTCTTTTCTGTATTGTTGAAATTGTAGGTGCATATGTGGAAGGACGACCAATACCAAGTTCCTCCAGTTTCTTCACCAAACTGGCTTCGGTATATCTTGGCTGATGCTTTGTAAATCTCTCTCTACCTCTCATTTCCATCAAACTGAGTTCATCCCCTTGTTTTGTTGATGGTAATACACCTTCCTGCTCAGTATCTTCGTCGTCGGTACTTTCTATATAAACCTTCAAAAATCCATCAAACTTGATTACTTCTCCATTGGCGATGAAATAATCTTTTGCCTTTGACGATTCTATGGATATTATTGTTTTCTCAAGTTTTGCTTCAC
>PKTD01000279.1 GCA_002869315.1 Marinilabiliales bacterium
AACCAAAATCTGCAGTGCTACCATTACACCATCGGACATTCGGGGTGCAAAGATACATGATTTTTTTATTTTGCAAATCTGTAAAGTAAATTATTTTTGCCTGTGTAATAATTTAAAATAAATTTACGAAACAAATACTACAAAACTATGTATAAAGAACTGATAACCAGTGAAGAACTTGATGATACAATAAATGATAATATTGGTGCAATGGTCTATTTTTATAGCGATAAATGTGCTCCTTGTGTTAGTTTAAGGCCGAAAGTTAAAGAATTAGTGGATGAAAAATTCCCAAAAATGACCCTGGCATATGTAAATTCAGAAAAATATCCTGAACTTCCGGCAAAATATAATGCCTTTTCAAGTCCTACTCTAGTAATATTTTTTGAGGGAAAAGAATATAAAAGAGAGAGTAAATATATTTCAATACCACAACTGGCTGAAACTATTTCAAGGCCTTACGATATGATATTTGAATAAAAAAAGGTGAACTCAAATATGGTTCACCTTTAAAAATGTACTTTGATATTTTTATTTTAACTTTTTAACCTTAACGGCATTCATACCTTTCATGCCTCTTTCGATTTCAAAAACCACAAGGTCGTTTTCCTGAATCCTGTCGATTAGACCGTTTATATGCACAAAGAATTTTTCCTGGGAGTCCAGGTCTTTGATAAAACCGAATCCTTTTTGATCATTGAAAAACTCTACTTTACCGTTTCTTTCGGTAGTCAAATCTTCTTTTTCCCTTTTGGGAACTCCAATTTCAATATTCTTGGCTTTTACCTTGGTTTTATTTGCCGGATCAGGGGGTGAATCTGTGAGATTTCCATGTTCGTCAACATAAGCAATCATACTGTCAAGACCTCCGCCATCAGAATTTGCCGCGCGTTCTTCTTTTTTCTTTTGCTTGTCGAGACGCTTTTTTAATCGTTTTTTTTCTTTTTCCTTTTTGTTGAAAGTCTCCTGAGATCTCCCCATATAATTTATTTTTTTATGATGTCGAGCAGTTCGGTAGATGATTTAATTGGGATTTGTAATGTCTGCTGACTTATACAATCAAACCCGAAATAAGGATGTTTTTATATCAATACCCGATTTATATTGATATATTATGTTTTTCAGTTTGCAAAAGTAGTCATTTATTTGGGATTATAAGGAAAGGCCTAAATTAATGCTATCTTATTTTCGATACTATTTCAATAATACTTATACATTTTATTAAATTGTATAATTCGGGTTAATACAATAATGAAGCAATTTAAAAACTTTTAAAGTTATTGGCTGTCAATTAAGCTTTTAGCGATTTTAGCTCCCAGTTCTGCATTGTTCTTGACCAATGCAATATTAGATTTCAGACTATCACCACCGGTTTTATTTACAATAGATTTGAGCAAAAAAGGTGTTATTTCTTTTCCTTCTATATTTTGATCAATAGCATCTTTTAATGCCTGTTTAATATAAACTTCCATTATTTCTTTAGGAACTTCAATATTTTCGGGGATGGGATTTGCTATAAGCACCGAGCCATCTAATCCTAATTCCCATTTGGTATTCAATATATTTGAAATCTCATTGGCTGTATTTACTCTCAGCGGAGAACGAAATCCACTATTACGTGAATAGAAAGCAGGAAAGCCATCCTGTGAATATGTGATAACAGGAATGCCATGTGTTTCAAGGAATTCCAGAGTGAGACCTATGTCTAGTATGGATTTTACTCCCGCTGAAACTACTGCAACATTTGTTCTCGACATTTCAATAAGGTCGGCAGAAATATCCATAGTTTTTTCTGCCCCTCTGTGAACACCACCTATTCCTCCGGTTACAAATATTTTTATTCCTGCCATAGCAGCGATGCGCATAGTGGCTGCCACAGTAGTTGCTCCGGGAAGATTTTTACTTACAACATAAGGCATGTCGCGCAAACTAACCTTCCACACATCACCGGAATTTCCAAGCATTTCCAATTGCTCTTTGTTTAATCCCACACAAATTTTTCCGTTTAAAATTGCTATGGTTGCGGGAATTGCTCCATTTTTTCTGACAATATCCTCTACTTCCATGGCCGTTTGAACATTTTTAGGGTATGGCATGCCATGAGCAATAATTGTAGATTCAAGAGCCACTACAGGCTTTTTTTCTGTGATGGCATTTTCAACTTCCGGATGTATGTTTAGATATTTTTTAAAATCCATTTTTCAAACTTATAAATTTACTTTCAGAATTTCAGGGTTTAAATCATGCCTGATCGCTCCTTTGACACCTAGGACAAGTTTTGCCAGAGCATTAGCATAGTTAAGGCATTGGCTTATGTCTTCCCCCAGTAAAAAAGCATGTATCCATCCTGCCAAAGCAGCGTCTCCGGCACCGGTAGTGTCGACTACATTAACTGTTGGGGCTTCTTTTTTATAGATTTCATTTTTAGTGTAAATAGTGGAACCCTCTTTACCATTTCTCAACCATAAATATTGTAATCCGATATTGATCACTATTTGAGTTAATGCATCCTCGCTTTCTTTATGTTCTTCGCAAAAAATAGATGAAAGTTCATCAGTATTTGGAGTTAATAAGAGAACTTTATCAAGACTCAGTCCTTTCAGCCGACTTGCCTTTTCGATGCTTACTGGTTCAACAACACATGGAATATTATTTTTTTGCGAGAACCTGATAATCCAACTTAAACTTTCTGTGCTCAAATTACAATCGCATTGTATGAGTTTTGCATTTTTTAGAATATGGGTTTTGGTTTCCAGAAATTCTATAGTAATAAGATTTTCAAAATCCGTAGAAACTGCCGCTGTAAATAATTCTCCAGAAGGAGAAATGATTGCTGCATATTTTCCTGTACTTGACTTGTTTGTTAATGAATGATTTATGCCGATTCCTGCTTTTTCACACTCTTCTTTCATCCAATTTCCATCAGCATCATCACCGAAATGAGTAATCAACTCTACATTATTCTCCAACAAGGCCAGATGATGAGAAATATTTCTAGAAACTCCACCCATCGATTGAGAACTTTTTGCAGGGTTTGAGGTTCCCGGCAAAGGATCTGAATAACACTTAAATGTTTCATCAATCAATGCTGCACCTATACATATTATGAGTGGTTTTTGCATGGTATAAAAATAGTTAATTTGGTTAATTTACAAGTGATAGTTGACAATTGATACGAACAAAATCATTTTTAAATAGTGAAATTTAATATAATAGAACTGGTTTCAACTCCTATAATAAATTTTAGTAATTTTAAATCAATTTTAAAAAAGAAGAAAATGAAGCACATAAACACCTCAAAACTCCTACTTTTCTTAATTATAGTTTTTGCCATGACTTCCTGTACTGCAGGCGGAGATAGGTTTATCGAAGAATCTGGAGGATTCTGGATGGGTTTATGGCATGGATTTATCCTGCTGTTCACATTTGTAGGAAGTTTGTTTATCGACGGGCTGGAAGTTTATGAAAAAAACAATAATGGTAACTGGTATAACTTTGGCTTTCTACTGGGAGTGATGTTCTTCTTCGGTGGTGGCGGAAAAGGTAGTTGCAGGAGAAGGAGATAATTTCCCTTCCTGACTTAAAATAATAGAACTCTGAAGACACAGATTTAATGGATTTTCGCGGATAATTTAGTTATAGCCAAAACGGATCCGTTTGAATCTGTATAATCCGCGTCATCCGTGTTCCTATCAAAAAAACTGATTAGTTTAGTAGTTTAAATAAAGTTTTAAACTAACTCATAATTCAACACTCATAACTTAATGTTTCCTCCTCATAG
>PKTD01000142.1 GCA_002869315.1 Marinilabiliales bacterium
ACTTATCCATTCTTTTTTATCTTTTAATGTTATAATAACATCGCATTCTTCCATTGACATTGGATCGGTGGGGACTTCTGCTGCTCCAATTCGGCTAACAACCTGATCTACCTCTGGAAAGGTTTTTACTATCCTTTCAATTTCTGTCATGGTTTTTATAGTTTCACTGAGGCTTGTTCCAGTTTTTAGGACTGGTTGAATAACAAAATCACCTTCGTCAAGTGTTGGAACAAATTCACCTCCCATGTTATTATATAGAAACATTGTAAAAATTAAAAGAGCAACTGCCATACTTACAACCAGTCTTTTTTGTCTTAATGCCCACGCCATTGTTGGTTTATATTTGTCTTCAAGAAAAGCGATAAGCCTTGATGAAATCGTTTTTTTATTAGGATTGCCCGCTTTAATAAAAAGAGAAGATACTACAGGGACATAGGTGAAACAAAGTATCATAGCACCAGTCAATGCAAAGCTGAAAACCAAAGCCATTGGCCGGAACATTTTACCTTCTACATTAACCAAGGATAAAATCGGAATAAATACGATAATAATTATCAACTGACCAAAAACAGCTGATTTCATCATTTTTGTCGCTCCCTGGAACGTGATATTGTTAATGAAATTTCTCTTCTCAGCTTTGGGAAGTAATTTTATTTTCTCACTTTCAGATGTAATTTTAAACGAAATATATTCAACAATAATTACTGCTCCGTCTATAATAATACCAAAGTCAATTGCACCAAGGCTCATTAGATTGGCATCTATGCCAAAAATGTACATCAGTGAAAGGGCGAATAATAAACTTAGTGGTATTACTGACGCGATTACAAGCCCTGAACGGAGGTTTCCCATAAGAAGAACAACCACAAATATCACGATTAAGCAACCAAGTGTTAGGTTTTCAATGATAGTAAAAGTTGTTTTGCTAATGAGTGTGCTTCTGTCGAGAATGGGATTGATTCTTACTCCATCAGGTAGGGTAGCTTGTATTTCTGCTACTCTTTCTTTGACTGCTTCGATGACCTTTTTGGAGTTTGCATCTTTAAGCATCATTACCTGTCCTAAAACTTTTTCTCCTTCTCCATTTGCAGTAATTGCTCCAAAACGGTTGGCATGTCCAAAGCCTACATTAGCAACGTCTTTTATGTAAATAGGTGTTTCATCTCTTATTTCTATAACTATATTCTCAATGTCTTCTAAAGAGGATACCAGGCCTTCTCCACGGATGAAATAGGACTGTTTTGCTTTTTCTATATATGCTCCACCAGCGATACTGTTGTTTTTTTCTATTGCCTGGTAAATGTCAGATAAGGAAAGGTTTATGGCTCTAAGCCGATTTGGGTTTACGGCTACTTCATACTGTTTTAAAAAGCCACCCCAGGTATTAACCTCTATTACCCCAGGGATGCCTGAGAGTTGACGTTTTATAACCCAATCCTGTAAAGTACGAAGATCTGATAAGGAATAATCATCTTTATGGGCTGAATCTACATCGATAATATACTGATATATTTCACCCAAACCTGTAGTAATTGGACCCATAAATGGGGATCCGAATCCTTCAGGAATTTTCTCTTTGGCATTTTTTATTTTTTCAGCAATAAGCTGACGAGGTAAAAATGTATTGATATTGTCATTAAAGACAATTGTTACAACAGATAGTCCGAATTTTGAAATAGACCTTATTTCCTTAACCTCAGGAAGGTTAGCCATTTCCAATTCTACAGGATAGGTCAGGAATTTCTCAACATCTTCAGTAGATAAATTTCGTGATGTGGTTATAACCTGTACCTGATTATTGGTGATGTCGGGTACGGCACCAATGGGTAGGTTCAAAAGGGAGTAGAGTCCGAAGCCTACAATTCCTGCTACAAATAGAAGTACAATTAGTTTATTATGTATACTGTAGCGAATAATTTTTTCAATCATAGTGTTTGCTTTTTGTAATCACTTTTAAAAAGGAATTACATACTATTACCAATCTAGTTAAATCTAAAGGTTTAAATTTTCAAAAAAACTGAAGAAATTAATATGAAAAATTTCAACTTCTAAAGATAGGAAAATTAATGATTTTAGTCATAAGAAAACTACTATTGATGCTAAAAAAATGTTCATCCAGATGTTATAGATTGAAAAGCAATTAATTATAAATTTTTAGGTTTTGAGGATGGTTTTATTTAATTTTTTTCTGGCTTTTATCTTAATCTGTGACAAAATAATCCCGGCAATAACAGTGATCATCCCTACAATTTTAATAGTATAAAATTCTTCTCCCAGAAAAAAGTAGGATGTTATTGCTGCAAAAATTGGTATTAAGTTGGTATAAATATTTGCCCTTGTAAGGTCCATATTTTTGATTGCATAGGCATATAAAACATAGCAAACTGAAGATCCGAATAGTGCAAGCATAATTAATGAAAGAACAGTAGTTGAATCCGGAACTATATTTATAACAGACTCAAAATCAAAATAAAAAAACATAGGAATAAACAATATAGCACCTATTAAATTTTGATTGCTAATTATGGTAAGTGGGGAGTAATTATCAGTTAGTTTTTTCACCATTACAGAATATATAACAGCAGCAAAAACTGCCATAAACAATAAGGCTATTCCCCATCCTGAGGCGTTTAAACTATAATCTTTTTTAAGTATTAACATCAGCACTCCAGCAAATGAAATAAGGAGGCCTATTATGTTGAGTATGCTAAGTTTTTCATTGAAAAATCTCCTGGCTACAAAAGGAGTGAATATGGGGATAGTAGAGATTATAACAGCACTTACAGTTGCAGAAACTAAACTCAAACCATAATATTCACCAATGAAATAAAGGAAAGGATTAAATATAGAACTTATAAATAGTAGTTTATAATGTTTTTTGTCAACTTCTTCATACTGATTTGTAATTATCAAAAAAGCAAATAGTATTGCTGCTGATAATAATAGCCGAAAAGTAACAGTAGTAAGCGGAGTGTAGGTTTCAAATACAATTTTTGACCATACATAGGTAATACCCCAAAAAAACATGGCCGTTGCCGCGGCTATATGAATAATAGGGTTTTTCATTATTATGAACGGCCTTCCTCTTTGAGTACCGATGTATAATGTTTTAAACTCCTTAACACCAGCACCATTATTAAGGCTCCTAATAATACATAATGTGCAGTACTGTGAAGATTAAAATTACCATTTTCAAAGTAAATTCTCAAATCGTAAATGAATACAAAGCCCACCACTGTTGCTAAAACCCCAGAGTATTCTCTGCGCAATACACTTACAAAAGAAAAAGGAACAATGTTTTTTGTGTAATTCTTAAAATTAGGTATAAATGAAGGCGTTTTACCTGCCCAATTCATATATGAATCGCCAAATTTACGTTCCAGAAACCTTTCTTCAGCATACATTATTCTTTCATAATAAAGCCAAAATGCTAGAGTCACGATTATTACAAATGACCAATTAAAGGTAAATAAAACTATTCCTATCCACATAAAATAGTTTCCCACATAAAGTGGATGTCTTACAGTTGAATAAATGCCTGTAGTATTTAAACTCTCTGCAACCTGACCCTCTTTGGTGTTTCTTCCACTAGTTCCTTTTGGTGTTGTGGCAATTGAAATTGACCTGATTACCAGCCCTAAAAAACTTAGAGTTATGGCAATATAAGTTATGATGTTTTGTGACTGATGATTTAAATAATTAATATCTGTGAAATAAATTACAGGTATTGCAGCAACAAATAAAACTATGGGAATTTCGCCTCTGTG
>PKTD01000306.1 GCA_002869315.1 Marinilabiliales bacterium
AATGAAGGCCTAATATTTTTACCAAATCGATATTAAATGCCGATCCAAAGGCGAATGTTGCCAGGTAAAATAGTACATTTATAATAATTAGGTTCTTTATTACCGGAGGTAACATTTTGAAACCTGTAGGTCTGTATTGACTCATAATAATTCTTTATATTCCTGTTTTACAGATAATTAAAAATACACTACTTTATTAACTTGTCTATGTCATCAAGTTGTAAAATAGTAAGAACGCCTTTTCCACCGGGTGATTTATCCGGAATAGCACAGGCAAAAAGTTTATCAAAAATATCCTCCATCTCTTCCTGTCCTAGTCGAACTCCTGCTTTGATTGACAAATTTGATGCCATTGTACGGGCAAGAATAATGTTTTTGTCGAAGGAGAGTGAAGTTGATTCCTTTTTGTAATTCTCAATAATATTTTCAAGTGTGTTTTTGGAAATGCTTTCGTTCATACCCACTGGCAATCCATTTAAAACAAATCCGTTCTGTCCGAATTCTTCCATGTCGAACCCCAGTAGTTTTAAATCCTTACTTAAATCTTTAATTATTTCAGCATCAGAATGTGAGAATGAAATATTTACTGGAAATAACTGTTGTTGAGAAGCCTTTATCTGATTGCTTATCTGGTTGAGATATTGTTCATATAATATTCGTTCATGTGCCCTTTGCTGATTAATAATCATAAGTCCTGAGCGTACAGAAGTTGCTATATATTTATTATGCAACTGGAAGAACTTTCCACTGGATATTTTTTTGCTGATTGCCAGTTCTGGCTGATCTTCCCTGGTAGGTGCTGTTGTAATATTATCTTCTATTTGGTTTTTAAGTCCTGCATATAGTTCCTCCCAGTTTTTATCCGACTTGGGTTTAATATAACCTTCTTTATATGTACTAGTTTTATTTTCCTGTTCAAAGGGATTATATTCAGGGTTTACTCGTACTTCCGGCTGTTTGACATTGCTTGTAGGCGCTGTATTTAAAGCAGCTTCCATACTAGGATCTACATCGAAATCGATGGTAGGAGTTAGGGTGTGTTTTCCAATGGATTGTTTTGCAGCAGCATGAAGTATGGCATAAATATAGCGGGCATCTTTGAAATTAACTTCGGTTTTGGTTGGGTGAATATTAATATCGATGTCTGCAGGGTCAATATCTATTTTAATAAAATAAGATGGGAAGGCATCATCAGCCATTAGTTCGCTATATGCATTATTAACTGCATGGTTTAGATAGGCATGTTTTATGTATCTCCCATTTACAAAGAAATACTGCTCACCTCTTGTTTTCTTTGCAAACTCAGGCTTTCCAATAAAACCTGAAATAGAAACTAAATCAGTTTTTTGTTCAATGTGAATTATCCTTTGGTCATAAATCTTACCATAAATAGATACAAGCCGAAATTTGAAACTACCTTTTTCCAGTTTATATACTATCTTATCATTATTTGTAAGGCTAAATTCAATATCAGGATTAACCATGGCTACTCTGATAAATTCTTCATAAATATGCCTTGTTTCAGCGGCATTCGATTTCAGGAAATTACGGCGGGCAGGAACATTAAAAAATAAATTTTTAATCATAATGTTTGTTCCGGCATCACACTGACATGCTTCCTGAGTTTTCAAAGATGAACCCTCAATAATTATTTTTGTTCCAAGTTCCTCGTCATGAACACGGGTTTTAAGTTCTAAATGAGCAATTGCCGCTATTGAAGCAAGAGCTTCTCCTCTAAATCCCATTGTTTTAATGGCAAATAAATCCTCTGCCTTACTTATCTTAGAGGTTGCATGACGTTCAAAACACATTCTTGCATCTATTGATGTCATTCCACAGCCATCATCAACAACTTGTATTAATGTTTTCCCTGCATCTTTAATGATTAAATTTATCTCCTGCGCTCCGGCATCTACAGCATTTTCAAGTAGCTCTTTTACTGCTGAGGCCGGCCTTTGTATAACCTCGCCAGCTGCTATTTGATTTGCTACTGAGTCGGGGAGTTGTTTTATTATACTGAGCATAAAGTGTTATCGTATTTTACCTTTTATAGCTTGAAGTTTATTTATTTTCCTACACCAAATAGCGCTACCAGTTTATCTACAAAGTCAGTTAAAAATATTACATAAATACTACCTAAAATAATAGTAGCGTATACCATATAATAAATTATGCTTGATCGTTTTGCAGAATTTTCATCATCATTTTTTCTCCATCGTTGGGAAATCATCGCTCTTAAATTTTCATTATGATCCAAAGAAGATTCATAACCCATTTCCGCTTTCCTTCTTTCCCTCTCTTCCTTTGCTTTGTCGTAATACCGCGGCCTGTAGTTAAATTGCTTTGGCTTTGGAGTTTTAAATGTTGTAAACTTCATTATAATTAATATTTGTTGACGCAAAAATATACTATTTTCGCCGGATTTTTTACTAAAATAAGCTATCAAATGATAACTGTCTCAAATTTAGCCATTCAATTTGGCAAAAGAGTGCTTTTTCAAGAAGTGAATATGATATTTACACCCGGTAACTGCTATGGTGTTATTGGTGCCAATGGTGCAGGAAAATCTACTTTTATTAAAATATTAAGTGGTGAAATGGATTCTACCACCGGAAGTGTTAGTCTTGGTGCAGGAGAAAGATTATCGGTACTTGAGCAGGATAGAAATGCATATAATGATTTAAGTGTATTAGATACTGTTTTAATGGGGTATGAAGAGCTTTCAAAAGTTATGAAAGAAAAGGATGCTATTTATGCAAAGCCTGACTTTTCAGATGAGGATGGAGTAAGGGTATCAGAACTGGAAGCCCAGTTTGCCGATATGGATGGATGGACTGCAGAAAGTGATGCCGCCAGTTTGCTTAGTGGATTAGGAATTAAAGAAGACATTCATTATAGTTTAATGAAAGATCTTAGTGGTAAGCAAAAGGTTAAAGTGTTGCTGGCCAGAGCCTTATTCGGTAAGCCCGACAACCTATTGCTGGATGAGCCTACCAACGACCTTGACCTGGATACAGTATCTTGGCTGGAGAATTATTTGTCAAATTATGATAAAACTGTTTTAGTAGTGTCGCACGACAGGCACTTTCTGGATGCTATTAGTACTAAAACAATTGATATTGACCATAATAATATTCAGATGTTTGCCGGAAACTATAGTTTCTGGTATCAATCTAGTCAGTTAGCCTTAAAGCAACAGCAGGCACAAAATAAAAAGGCTGCAGAAAAGCGCAAAGAATTACAGGAGTTTATAAGCAGGTTTAGTGCTAACGTAAAGAAATCAAAGCAAACCACCAGTCGTAAAAAAATGCTTGAAAAACTGAATGTGGATGATATAAAACCTTCTACGCGAAAATATCCTGCAATAATTTTTACTCCTGAGAGGGAACCTGGAAATAAGGTATTGGAAGTTGAAGGATTGTCTAAAAGTTTGAATGGCAAATATTTATTTAAAGATGTAAGTTTCGCTGCCGGAAAAAATGACCGTATTGTATTTTTATCCAGAGACCCCATGGCCATGACATCCTTATTTGAAATATTAAATGGTAACGATAAAGCCGATAGTGGTAAGTTTGACTGGGGTTTAACCATTACTAAGGCATATTTACCCCTTGACAATACTAAGTTTTTCAAAACTAATTTTTCCTTACTAGATTGGCTTGCACAGTATTCTGAAGATACAACTGAAATTTATTTGAGGGGTTTTCTTGGTAAAATGCTATTCTCCGGAGAGGAAGTTTATA
>PKTD01000065.1 GCA_002869315.1 Marinilabiliales bacterium
ATGCGCAAAACAAAACTATACATCGCAATGAGCCTTAACGGGAAAATTGCCAAAAAGGATGGCAGTGTGGATTGGCTGGAAAACATTCCAAATCCCGATAAAAGTGATTATGGTTACAAAGATTTTTATGATTCCATTGATACTACTATTCAAGGTAATTCAACATATCAGCAAATTATTGGCTGGGGAATAGATTTCCCTTATCCCGACAAGCAGAACTATGTTTTCACCACAAACAGCAAATTAATAAACACAAAATATGTTGAGTTCATTTCAGAAAATCACATAGATTTTCTGAAGCATCTTAAAAATAAAAAAGGAAAAGATATTTGGATAATCGGAGGCGGAAAACTTAATACTATGCTCATTAATCAAAATATGATAGATGAAATCATCGTTTTTATAATGCCAATAATTTTAACAGATGGTATCGATCTTTTCCGGGATTTACCCGAAGAAACGAAACTAGAACTTACAGAAACTAAATCCTATGCAAGTGGTGCTGTACAATTAAAATATAATTTGAAATAGCAGTGTTATCTAACGCTGTTTTCTGATATAATACAGTCTTTGCCGTGGCAGCCATGTTTCTCCTTTATCCTGTGAAACACTTATCTCAACATCAAAACTATCTTTATCAATATTGTAAATATTAATTTGAGAGTAGGTTTTGGCTAAACTTGTGTCGCCATAATCGACATTTATATTTTGAAAAATATAGGAGGAGTCGGTATACTCTCCATCAAATAACTGCATTTCAGATGCTAAGCCATTAAATCTTGTCATAACAAACTTATCTGCAGTTGCATTATAAGTATAGTTTATAATTAGGTTTTGAACCATTGTAAGGTCGTATGAAATTTTCTCACACAGCATATTTGTAGCATCCCAATATATTTTCGAAGATGTGCTGTCGAAGGTATACCATGTTCCTCTGCGGGTCATTACATCAACCTTAACATCCCAATTTCCTTCCATAAATGAAAGCCATTGCATTTGCTCACTTCTGGGCATTTCAAAAATGGTTTCGTCAATATCTACATTGAATTCAATGTTTTCAATTTGTAAAACCCTGTTCCTTTGCCAGAACGTACGTTCTATATAGTAAGGCAATACTACTTTATTAATGGTCCTGAAATCATCAAAAAAAGTTTCGGCTGGTACTCCATACGTAAAATCAACCCAATTTGATTCGCATTTGTATTCCAGATATGTATCAGGATCCAAATACCATTTTTCCTCCATACCGTTGTTTCGTTTGAGTTTCAATACTATCATTTCCATGCCGTCAACTTCTTCATTATCCAGCAATTGCACTTCAAACCCCCTCTCCTTATATTTATAAAAAGGAGTGAAGAGTTCTGCTTTCTGATAGAAAACATTTATCTCTGTCTTTTTCAAATCGCGTGGATAAAGAATCTCCATCCAGGGATCGATAGTCCAACCGGTTTTGCCATTAAAGGCTTCCTTAACCGGATTCTTACCTAGGTATAATTCAGAATAATATTCACCCTTATTGGTTTTTATTGCTACGAAATCTTCTTCTATGCTAAAGGCAGTAAATTTGCCGGAAACTTTCATTGATTGAATATTTTCCCATGCTTCAGTTCCGCCATGGGCTTTAATATGTTTAGCAATTATATCATCAACATTTTGAGCATTGATAAAGCTTGATATACAAAAAAAGTTTATAAATATGAAAATCTGATATTTTAATAGTCTCATAGTGCCAGGATTAATCAATTAATTTATAAGATGCCATTTCAGTGAGATTTCTCACATATACTTTTCCATTGTAAAAAGAAGGTGCAGTCCATGATTTACCATCTATGGCCTGTATAGAGCAGTTTTCCTTGTATGCATCTGGTGAAGCATCGGCTACAACTAATTTCCCTTTATCTGATAAAATAATAAGTTTATCATCCACAAGAATCAAACTTCCTTTTCCATAACCTCTTTTAGTCCATTTTACCTCGCCGGTTTCGGCGGAAATACATCTTACGGCTGCCACATGAAATCCATAAATATATCCATCATGATAAATACATGAACTAAAATCATTCTTCATGCTAACACCTTTTAAAAGTTCAGTGGCTTTATTGTTTTCCACTTTCACTATAAAAAATCCTGGATTTCTTACAGCCGACAAAAACAATTTGTTTGGCGGTATAAAAACCGGAATGGCAGTAGCGCCGCCGAAAGGCATTGAGTATGTCCACAATGTATCTCCTTCAGGAAGTAATGAGTATAATGTTCTCCCATTGGCAAAAACAATTTGCTCCTGCCCTTCTATATTAGCAAGTAAAGGCGAGTCGTGTGACGAAGGCCCAACAGATGATGACCAGACGATATCCCCATTTACTTTATTAAAGGCCATAAATGCTCTTTCTTCGGTTCCACCAACTTCCATTATTACATTTCCGTTTACTATAAGTGGAGAGGAAGCAAAACCCCATCTGGGAGTAGTACTACCGAACTCTTTTTTAAAATCGTGTTGCCAAACAAAACTTCCGTCTTTCTTCAGATTAGCAGTTAATTTTCCATGGCCGCTAAGAGTAAAAATATACTTTTCATCTATACATGGTGTTGCCCTTGCTCCATCGCCCCAGCCATCTTCATCAAAATAAATCGAATCGACTTTAGTTCTCCATATTTCCTCACCTGTTTCTTCGCTAAAAGCAGCAAGATATTCGTAACCGGTAATGCTATCTACAATTTCGCTTATCATAGTATAAACTATTCCTTCGGTGACTGTAATTTCAGAAAATCCGGAACCAATTGTTTTTTTCCACACTAGTTCGGGCTGTGATTTTGAGAAATCTATATGAGATAAACTCTCAGTGGAGACACCGGCCCTTTCTGCACCCCTGAATTGTGTCCATCCATTGGATTTATTTTCCTGGGCTAAACCAATAAAGGATTGAAAGACTATTGTAAACAACAATAGCCAATAATTTATTTTTGTTTTCATAGTAAATTTCATTAAAATGGTTTGAGCAGTCATTACAAAAAATCAGCTTGTATTTATTCTATTGCTGAAATTTATTTAGTAATATCTACAAAAAAATATTAGGTCTAAAAATACTAAAAATGTAATTTAGATTGACTATATATTTTGCTGTATTAGATAATATTATACCAAATAGCTATATAAATCTATGAACCATGAAAAACATTAAATCAAAGACTAATTTTGTATTATTCTTCTTTCAGGTTTTGTATGGAATTATGTTTTATTCCGCGCCATGTAGGTATCAATATCCATATTAATCCACTGATAAAAACGAGGAGAACCAGTACAAATAAAAAGTTGCCGGGAATATGAAAAGCCGGAGATAATATAGATGGCAAAATACCTATTAAAGCAGAAATAAAACCTATTGATATTCCTACTAGCAGAAGAATTAGGTTTTCGCCAAATATTAATTTAAATATCAAACTATTATTATAACCCAGGGCTATGAATGTTGCTATCTCCTGTTTTCTTTCAAGCATATTTCTCATTAAAACGATACCCAGACCAAAAGTACCAAGTATAACACCAAGACCTCCCAGCATCATAAAAATGGAAAGATATGTGTTAGTAACAGAATAAAAGGCAGCAAGCCTTTTAGAGGTTGATGTAATTTCAATGCCATAGTCGGATAAATAATTGTTAAGCAGGCTTTCTATCTCAGCAGTATTATCATTTGGAGCATCAACCAGCATAATTTTTGAGCCTCCTGAACCAGGAAAGTTCCTTTCAAAATTAGCATTAGAAATTAAAATATTTCCCTGAAAAACAGAACTATTCAAGCCACCAATCAGCAGCAGATATATCTCCTCTCCCAACTCATTATGATAGATTAGAGTATCACCTAATGATTTAATAAGTCCCCACTGAATTACAGTCTGGTCGGCGAAAGCCGGAATAACATTCTTTCCGTATTTTTCATTAAGTTGCAACCATGGCTTTTCAGAATCCTTGAGAAGTTTGGCAAAAGAAAAGGCATTTAAACTATCGAAAAGTGTTGGGTTTATGCCCAGAATTTGGGGCTGCTGAACCTGATTAAGATTTAAACAACTTGCATCGTCGCCGGCAAGGCTATGAAACTGAACAAAATGTACATTATTCAATACACTTTCATCTTCCAGCCCATATTGTTTTTTTCCTTCTGCTGTATTTAAATTCTGTAAAACAGGAACCGTATTCTCAACCCACAATTTAAAGCCTCCGGTACCAGATGATCTGTCGTTTTCGCTTCCGGAAAAACTTGTTCGGTTAGCACCAGTTATAATAATTGTGAATGTTCCAAGAGCCAATAATGAAACTACAGCAATACTCCTGCTGATATTTCTCCCGGCATTCATAATGATTAATTTACCTAATGGAAAGGATTTGATTATAGACTTGTTTTTATTGATTTTAGGTTTTAGAAAGACCAGAAATAACGATGTGGCTCCAAGCAAAAACAAGAAGCCTGCAATCAGCATTAGTTGTGAATTATTTTCAATTGAGTTTATAATTGAATAAGTTAGCAATGAAATAGAGGCAGATAATCCAGCAAAAGCGACAATCTTATTCAGTGTTGACTTAGAAATTTTATAATTGCTTTCTTCTTTGCCAATGATAGAAATAACTGATTTTTTTAACTTCCTGACAGTCACTAGATATATGGTAATCAAGGAGATTACAATCCCTATAAGTATTCCTATAAGCAATGTTTGTGGTATCACAAATATTTCAATTGAGTCAGCATGAACAGCATCATTCCATACAGAGTTAAGTCCCCAAATCATGAAATTATTGTATAGTATTCCTGCCAGTCCTCCTATCACCGAACCCAGAATTATTGTAATCACAGATTCGGAAATACGTAGTTTTAATATTTGCTTCCTTCTAAATCCCATGCCAATAAGAATTCCTACTTCACTCATCCTGGTTTCGGAGTTTAAACTGTAAATCAGCACTAATAAAAGTATTGCTGCTGCAATAACAAAGAAACTCAAACTCAGGAATAGTTCCCCAAAATCAACACCATTTGAGGCCGCTTGTTTTCCTTGAGATCGTAAATCAATAAACATTAGACTCAAATCATCGGGATTAATTTGCGACTCTAATTTTTGTTTTAATTCCGACTCACTTATATTATTGACATTAAAACGAATAGAAGTATAACTTCCAAATTTATTGTTCCACAATTCCAATCCTTTTTCAAGTGAAACAAAGGCTTTGGGAGTTCCTTTAAAAACATTCCAATACTCCTCATCTTTATCCCTAATTTCTTTCAAGTCGATTGGTATACCGGCATCCCAGTCGCTGCAACTTCCGGCATCCGACAAACCCGGAAAATCAGGCATGAGGTTTTTATTGAAAATGCTATCCTTTATGGGTATAATATTCTTTATTATAAAGTTTGCCGATTTTTCTTCCAATGCCCTTAATGCCCCAATTACATAATATTTAATATATATTGAATCCCCAATTTTTACATTTAAATCTTCGGCGAGCCAGGAATTAATTATCATTTCTGAATTTGATAATTCTTCACCAACATAACTATCCGGAGCAGCAGTAATAAACGAATAAGGAGTTTCATTTTCCCCACTCTTAAATGAGTTAACGAAGTAAGTTAGAATTTTTTCGTTTGGTATTGTTAATTGCTCAACGCCATCAATTATTGGACTATCGATGAATATTCTATTTGAAATAAGTTCAATTTCATTATTATTAATATAATTAATCCTAAGCCCGGCATCTTTTAGTGTCCAGTTATTTCTTAAACTATTTTCTATTTCACCTAAAGGGATATCATTATTTGATTTGGCTACAATTAAATTACTTAAACCTTCCAGTTCCAGGGCTTTTCCCACAACACTTTTGTTTATAAAAATATTATAGGGTGCCTCCTGATTATTTCTAAAGCTAAAGCGTCCCAGTTCATTGTCATTGGCTATATGTTTTATTGTAAGACGCAGAGCAATACTTTGATTTTCATCAGTTGTAAAAGGCGCATTAATGGGGATTGCAGAAGCATTTTGTATTCTTATTAATAGTTCATCACCAAGTTTCGCATCAGTTTGCTCTGAAAGATTTTGTGAGATAATTATTTCATTGTTCTTCAGATCAGGCATTACAATATCTGAAAGTGTCCAGAAATCATTATCAACTCCCAGTATCTGTACTTTGTTTAATCTTTTTTGTTTATCCGAATTTATTGCAATCCCTTGCAGCATCATAACTGAGGCAGTGGGTAGTTTCAAATCATTTGAAATTTTTACTGATAGTTCTGAACTTACAAAACGATCACCACTGATCATGGCGTATTCTATTTTTCCAAGGCGGGTATCAACAAGTTTTTTCAAACTATATTTTACAGAATCCCCCACAATTAGAGCACCAGTTAGTACTGCAGTACTGATTAAAGTTGCAAAAAACACAGCCAAATGCTGCTTTTTAAAATGCGTAAAACTTTTTATTACAAACCTGAATCGATTCATTTAATCAGCCTTTTTTTAAAAGTCCATTTTTGATACTATAGATATTTCCAATGCTATTTGCCAAAATTTTTGAATGAGTTACAACAATCAAAGCAACATTTTTTTCTTTGTTTATTTTTGATAATAGTTCGCCAATCATCATGGAAGAATCAAGGTCGAGGGAACCAGTAGGCTCATCGGCAAGAATAATTTCCGGCTCATTTATTAGTGCCCTAACTACTGCTGTTCTTTGTGCCTCGCCACCTGATAACTGTCCAGGTAATTGATGGGTTTTATCTTTTAAACCAACATATTCCAATAGGTTTATTGCTCTTTCTGCAGCAAGTTTCTTCTTTGCTTTATCCTTAAAAGGGATAGTTGGGACCAACACATTTTCAATCACGTTTAATTGAGGAAGCAAATGGTGGGACTGAAAAATAAACCCAATTTTTTTGTTTCTGATTTCAGCCAATTGGTTAGCAGTATACTGCGACAAATCTCTTCCATCGAATTTCATTGTACCTGAACTAGGATTATCAAGAGTACCAATAATATTTAACAAAGTACTCTTTCCGCTACCTGATGGACCTACAATTGAAAAAGTTGCGCCTTTCTCCACTGATAAATCAATCCCTTTTAAAACCTCCCTTTTTATATCAGCATTTATGTATGTCTTTGTTATATTATTCAGTTCAATTATCATCACATAAACTTTTGTAAATTTCTAATACACTTTTGCTAATTTCATGAATAGCATATTTTTCGTTAACAGATTTTTGCCCTCTTTTACCCATTTCAATAATTTCCTTAGGATTGGAAAGAACCTCTTTCCATTTCTCGACTATTGCTTCAGCAGTATTTGGCGTATAAGTATGGCCTCCGGAAGTTTTTTCAATAATTTCCGGGAAAGCACCCAATGCAGGTTGCACTAGAGGAATACCGCATGCAAGAGATTCAAGTTGATAAGTTCCAAATGCCTCACCTTTTAATACAGGCACTGTTAGCAAACTAATCTGGTTAAAAAACTTATAGCGTTCATGGGGAAGGTAATCTTCTATTATTTCAACATCTTCAGCGATTCCTGCTTTTTTAAGTTTTCGCATTTGCTGATGTACATACTTTTTATCGTCAGCAGTATAACCTCCCGAAAGTTTCAGCAGTACATTCTTGAACTTCTGATTTTGCTTAAGTTTGATAAATGCATCTATTAATAAGCCAAAGCCATGCTCTTCATACATTCTGGAAATATAGCCTATTACCAGAGGATCTGTTTTAGGTTCGGCATATTTATAGATTGAAGAATCAATTCCAATGGGTACTATGTGCATCTTTTCATCAGGAATATTCATCTTAATTCTCATCTCATCTGCATAATAATCACTTACGGCAATAAATGCATCAACGCCTTTTGCTTTTTCGCTCATCAAATCCCAGACTTTCTCACGATAGTGATCATTCATAGCATCAACCCATACATCTTCATCCTGCAATGAACAAACAACCGGAATATTCAATTGTTCCTTAATTTGTTTGGCAAGACCCAGTAATAATGCATTTGAAAGATGTACTACATCTGGTTTTTCATGCACTTTTAAAAAGTCGATTAACTCCTGAAGTTCTACATTTTGATTACCATCCTTTCCCCTTAACATGGAAATGGTCATTTCTTCAAGACCTTCTGTTCTGGTAGAGCCTGCCTTTTTAGAAGCAAAACGCAAAATTGAGGGTGAATTAAAGAAGTTTTCCATCCAATGGGGCATATTTCTGAAGATTTTAAAATTTTGCTTCAGATAAATATTTACCGCCCCGTAAAATATGGGGCTCTCATCTTCTTCGACACCATTTTTTATTGTAAGTGGCAGATAGATGGGAAGCATCATCGCTTCATGACCCAAATCAATTAAGGATTTGGTATATCCGCTATCGCGAAGACAATTTCCACAATAAAAAGTACCACCAAATCCAGGAACTATATTTACAATTTTCATTTTAATCTGTTTTTTAAATAATAAAGAGCAACAAATAACTAAATCATGTTTTATCCTTTGTACCTTTTTTGCCCTTTGTGTTTAATAATGTCATTAATTTCCAAATACATAAACCCTACCATCCTGTGCCCCAACAATAATCATATTTTTTATAACAGCAGCAGTGCCAATTATGGGACTACCAATTTCATAGGACCATATTTTCTCACCTGTATTCAAATCCAATAAATAAATCCTACCGTCTGTTGAAGTAATTATAACCTTATTATTTGTAATAATTGGAGAACTCTCAATTTTACGAAGAGTTTTAAACTCCCATAAAATATCGCCACTCATTTTATCAAAGCAGTAGAGTTTTTTATTTTGAGAACCTATAATAACTTTATTTTCTGACAGTGCTGGAGATCCAAGATAGGCCCCGGCACCTTCGTATTTCCATATTATTTTCTTTTTTGAAATATCAACATTAAAAAATACCCCATCATAATTTCCAAAATATGCAAGCTCATTTTCTATGGCAGCTGAAGATGCTATATAGGTTCCAATATTTATTGTATCGTAGCGCTTTCCATTTTCGGTATTCACCATATGTAAATAACCATCGCAACCTCCAAAGATGATTATTTTACCATTGGTAGCTGCTGCCCCATTTATAAAATTATCCGTCTCATATTTCCACAATAGTTCACCAGTTTCTGCATTTATGGAGTAGAGGAAATAATCGTAACTACCGAAAATAATTTGTTTACTTTTCCTGTCTTCCAGGTAAGCCCAGTTTGCAGAACCCGATATTTGTCCATCTGTTTTAAACTGCCATTTCACTTCTCCGCTTTTCGCATCAAGGGCAAACATTATTCCTTCCAGAGAACCTACATAAACTGTATTATCGAGCAATAAAGGGGCTGCCTCTATTGATGTTTCTGTTTTAAATTTCCAGTTTAGTTTACCGCTCTTTGATAATGAATAAACATAACCATCGTCAGAACCAATAAAAATATTCTTTCCACAAATTACCGGAGATGATTTGATAATGTCCTCGGTTTGAAAAGTCCATAACAGTTTAAGAGAGTTGGGAAGATCAACATTCGTTTTTCCACTGAGAGCAGCATCAGAACGGTATGAAGGCCAGCAATTATCCTGGGAACTCCCTGAAACAGGAATCCAAAAAATCATCAATACTATTACTATTTGCTTCATAATCATTTCATTGATATAGCACCTGTGGGACAGGCACTGGCGCACTTTTCAGCTGTATTTGTAAATATTTTATTTATCGATTTATTAAATGGCATACTAATCTCCACATCGAAACCACGGCGGATATTAGTAAAACCAAGAGTATCTTTTTCGAGGGCAGAAATTTCAACACATAAGTTGCATTTTATACATTTTTCCGGCTCATAAACTATTAAGTCGTGCTGGAAATATTTTTTAATTTTTTTTCTTTCTCCGAATAAAAACTTTTTTCTGTCTGCCCGATACTCGTCTGCAAATATGCGAAGTTTACATGAATTTGGTTTTCTGCAATCGCAATGCATGCATCTTTTGGCTTCTGTTATGGCCTGATTTTTTGTGAAATTATCAATTTTACCATTTTCTAACCACTGCCGTTGGTCAGCAATAGTTTCTTTTTGATACTCTTTAATCTCCTCTTCAAATAGTTTACCGAATTTAGAATTAAACATTCTATGCCTTTTTTCAGGCTCTTGAGCATTCAAATACTGATGTACAGAATAAGCGGCTGCTTTTCCCTGTGCAACAGAAGTTACGGCCATTCTTCTGGAGCGAATAATGTTACCACAGGCAAATACTCCCTGCTTATTTACTTCAAAAGTATCTCTGTTTATTACTAGTCCGAATTTATCATTTTCAAATCCAAATTTATCAAGATTTGATATGTCGAAATTTCCCATAGCAATAACAACAGCATCAAATTCTTCCTTGATTTCCTTTTGATATAACTCTTTATCAATCAATTTATTTAAACGGAATTCTGCTCCATACTTTTTGAGAACTTCAATTTCTTTGTCTATAGCAGAATTTGGTAATTTTTCTTCGGGTATATCATATCTTAATGTACCACCTGCCTCTTCATTTTTATCAAAAAGAACACAATCGTGACCATATTTTAAAATATAAAAAGCAGATGCTAATCCCGCAGGGCCTGTACCAATAATAGCGACTTTTTTATTGCTTTTGCTCTCCTTTTGAGGAAGATAAATATCCTGTCTTTCCAGATCTTCATAAGCTACAAACTTCTTTAAACTACATATGGACACAGCCTCATCGACCTGGGTTCTGCGACAGGCTTTTTCACATGGTGCCGGGCAGATATATCCTAATATTAAAGGCAATGCTATTTCCTCCTTAACAATTCGCAAGGCCTCATCAAACTTAGATTCAGAAATAAGACGATTCATAAGTGGAATATCCATAAAGGCAGGACAACTGGGTCTACATGGAGCTTCGCAATCGCCAACATGGTCGCTTAGTAAAAGTTCCAATGACTCTTTTCTAGCCTCATGAATCTCATCATCATCGGTAATAATTTCCATATTTTCACTAGCTGGCAATGCGCATGAAGGATGCAATTTTCCTGTTTGAGCATCTTTCACCAAACAAAGCATACAAGAAGGATGATTTGTAAATCCCTCATGGAAGCACATGGTAGGAATTTTTACCCCTAGATTTTGAGCGGCTTTGAGAACGCTGGTTCCCTGAGGAACCTCAGTACTTATATTATTTATTTTCAGTTTTATCATTGTATAACAACAGCATTAACAGGACATATCTGGCGACATATATCGCATTTTATACATTTCTCATCATCAACTATATGAAGTTCGTAAGGTTTAAACCCTATGGCATCAGTGGGGCATTCCTGAGCACATTTAGTACATCCTATACACTCATCATTAATAAAATATTTTACCATTTCGGTACACTTACCTGTGGAACATTTGCCATTGATGTGATCAAGATATTCCTGTTTAAAATATTTTAATGTAGAAATTACAGGATTAGGAGCAGTTTTGCCCAAGCCGCACAAACTACCTTTTTTGGTGCTTTCAGCAAGTTTTTCAAGAATCTCAAGATCTTCGAGTTTCCCCCTACCACTACATATTTTATTTAGGATTTCCAGCATTTGCCTGGTACCAACCCGGCAGAAGGTACACTTTCCACACGACTGATCTTGTGTAAATGAAAGAAAATACTTAGCAATATCAACCATGCAATCATCCTCATCGAGGACAACTAATCCCCCTGAGCCCATCATTGCACCTACTTCTGCCAGAGATTCAAAATCAATTGGAATATCGGCCATAGATTCGGGGATACAACCTCCTGAGGGCCCTCCTATCTGTACGGCCTTAAAAGCCTTGCCATTGGGAATTCCTCCACCAATTTTTTCAACAATTTGTCGTATTGATATCCCTATGGGAACTTCAATAAGGCCTCCTCTATTAATTTTTCCTGCCAGTGCAAAAACTTTTGAGCCCTTACTATTTTCACTTCCAATTTTTGCGAATGCTTCGGCACCTTCTCTGATAATCCATGGAATGAGCGACAAAGTTTCGGTATTATTGATAAGCGTTGGCTGATTCCATAAACCCTTTTCTGCAGGGTAAGGAGGACGCATGCTTGGAATACCTCTATTTCCCTCAACAGATGCAATTAGTGCAGTTTCTTCCCCGCAAATAAAAGCACCGGCACCTTCAAAAACTTTCAATTCAATGGAAAATCCAGAGTTCAATATATTTTCGCCCAGTAATTTATTATCCTGGCAAAGTTTCAGTGCTTCCTTTATCCGGCTTACCGCCAGAGGGTATTCTGCACGTATATAAAATAAACCCTTAGTTGCTCCCACAGCATAGGCAGCAATCATAAGGCCTTCAATAATTCTAAAAGGATAAGACTCCAACAACATCCTGTCCATAAAGGCACCAGGATCTCCTTCATCTCCATTGCAAATGACATATTTAATTTCAGACTCAGCATTTTTAACAATCTCCCATTTTATTCCTGAGGGAAAACCTCCGCCACCTCTGCCTTTTAGACCACTTTGTTTTATGGATTCAATTATTTCTTCAGGAGAGAGTTGAGTGATACATTTTTTGAGTGCCTGAAATCCACCTAGACGTTTATATTCTAATAAATCATTAGGCTTAATGAAACCTCTATGTTCAGTTGCAATATTAATTTGACCATCCAAAAATTCGGAAACTGGCGAATCCAGCATTTCTGAAGAATAACTTTGTGTGGACTTTGGGATTCCATTAAGCACATAATCATCGAAAAAGCCAAGGGCATTTGTCTTTAATCGGGTAAATAAATTTTTAGATTTGAAATGCCTTCTTACAATTTCATTAACTTCTTCGGCTTTAATCTTGGTATAAAAATGTGGCGTTTCATCAGGTTTATGAATCTCCAGCAGAGGCACCTGATTACAAATTCCAACACAACCAACTTGCTTTACTTCAACATTTGTTTTATTGGTTTTGAGAGATTTTTCAAGTTCCATTTTAACATTGGAACTACCACTGGCAACACAACATGAGCCTAGGCCTATTCTTATCTCACCTTCAACTGCATTCTTTGATTTGGACAAATTGCTTTTCTTAATAGAAGGATTTTTTTCAATATCCAGAAATTCTTCTAAAATGTCAGAAACCTTCGAAGGCTCAACATGTCCGAATGTAGTATCATCAATTTGTACAACAGGAGCAATTGTACAACAACCCAAACATGCAACTTTATCTACTGTGAATAAGTTGTTTTTGTCAGTATCTTCATCTTCATTCAAGTTCAGTTCTCTTCTGAAAGCATCATAAACCAACATAGCACCTTTAACATGACAGGCTGTTCCAACACATACCTTTATAATATGCTTACCAACAGGCTTGTGGCGGAATTGAGAATAAAAAGTAGAAATACCATAAATACGTGCTGGGCTAATATCGGTGGTTTCACAAACCCTTTGCATGGCTTTTTCTGGCAGGTAATTAAATTCTGCCTGAATGGCCTGCAAAATCGGAATCACTGCATCAACAGTTTTACCTTTTTCCAATATTATTTTGTCAACTATATCTATCATTTCCCAAAACAGAATAAATGTTTATTCCCCCTGATATAAATTTTACCATCTGCAAAAGCAGGTGTTGTCATACCATCTTCGCCCAGCGGACAATCTCCCAGTGGAACATATTCTCTGCTGGCTTCAAAAATATGCATGATTCCCTGCATATCCATCAAATATATTTTTCCTTCCACCATCATAGGTGAAGAGTAAAAACCATTATCATTTTCCTGTTCCCAAAGTATTTCTCCTGTTTTGGCATCATAGCACAAATACACTCCGTAACTCGTAGCCATAAACATTAATTCTTCGGTTGCAACCGGACTAGGAACATCCGACATATAATCAGTACTCTCCCATAAAATTTCAGGATTTTCTCCGGTTTTAATTGCTACCAACTTAGCATATTCATTAACTGCAAAAACTAATCCATCAGCATAAGCAACTGAAGGTCCAACTTCTCCATAAGTACAATCTACGCTCCAGTTGAGTTTCCCTGTTAAAGGATCGTATGAATCTACTGATGGCTCAGCAAATAAAATTACTTCAGTTCTGTTTCCGGTATTTACTACCACCGGCGATGC
The DNA here is from genome assembly GCA_002869315.1 of Marinilabiliales bacterium. Taxonomy (GTDB): domain Bacteria; phylum Bacteroidota; class Bacteroidia; order Bacteroidales; family F082; genus BM524. Next base: position 14,109 of record PKTD01000065.1, read on the forward strand.
CCATGAAACTTTAACATTTCTAGGTGTTTCCCATAGAGTTTCGCCAGTGGAAAAATCCAATCCCATAACTTTTGGAGCCTTTTTAATATCGTATTGTACTATCAGTACATTTTGGTAAAGCATTAATGATGAGGAATGGCCATAATGATTATTAGGATCTCCCAGGTTTCTTGCCCAAACTCTATTACCATCCATATCGAATGCTATTATATCACCATTTGCAAAAATTGCGTAAACACGCCTTCCATCAGTTGTTAATGAAGGCGCCGCCTGGCCGGTATCTTCTGTAACCTCAGGGGAAGTAGCAGGTGATCCTTCTATATCTTTCACCTCTCCTGTCCACAATATTTTGCCGGAATTCCTATCAATACAATAAACCTCACGCTGGGCGGAATTAGCTCCGGAAACAAAAATTTTATCTTCCCAGATAATGGGAGAATTATACCCATGAAGGGGAATTTCAACCTTCCAAACCAAATTATCACCACTTGTTGCATCCCAACTAATTGGGATATTTTTGCGATAGGATATTCCATTGCCACCAGGGCCTCTGAATGAAGGGTGGTTATTCAGTATTTCTATTTCAGATGGAAACTCTGTGAGCCCTTCTACTTTTTCCGCAATAAGTTCTTCCTTCTCTAAAGCAACTTCTTTTGTAGGTTTTTTATCAACGATATGATTTTGGGTATTGCTTACTTCATTAGGCTGTTCGACTTTTTTATCATCAGCATTTAGGGTAAGTTCTTCAGTTGGTACTGGCGCTTCTTTTATTTCTTTAACAGGCTGTTTTTCTTCAACTTGAGTTTGACCAGAGGCAGGGTCAGCACTCTTCTCAACGCTTGCAACAGTAAACTCTTGTGATAAATCATTATGTGTAAAGAAGGCTAATAACAGAGCTATACTAACCAATATAACACCACTTATTGAAATCCATTTGCGCGCACTTTTTTGCTCGAGGAAAGCATCATTATTTTCTCCTATTACAAGCTCCTTGGTTGAATTTGATTTTATAATCTGAATTGCAATTACCAAAACTGCAATACTTAATAATAATAGGTAGCCACCTGTTCTTACCTGCCATTGGTTAGTGAAGTAGGCTTTTCGAGAAAGTAAATCCACTGTTCTTATCTGATCTCTTAATAAACTGTCTGAAGGATTATCATTCAGGCGTTCCACAAGTGAATTAATTAATTCAGTATTAACAGGATCAAGTCGCTTATATTGAGCATAGTTAACTATTAAAATTATTGAAATAACAAAAGCGAATATGCCTGATATTTGGGCTATTCGTTTCCAAAGATTTATATTTACCTCACTTTTATCCATGTTATTATATAATAATTTACTCGATCATATTTTTCACTATTCACTACTACCTACTTTTTCTTCGATAGGGCAATAATCCATACACCTGGCACAACTGAAGCACTCCCCTTTATTTGGTTCATAATCTGTTCGGTATTTAAAAACTGACAAACTTGCAAGAGTTAGGCCAAATACCAATCCCAAAAAACCACCAAGTATCATTCCACCTGTATGGAAATCACCTATTATCTCCTTTGCTTCTGTAAATAACTGCTGATCTGACTTGCCTGCAGAGCGGAATGCCTCTATCTCCAAAGGTTCTATATATTCGCTATCTTCCTGTATTTCAGGATTATTTTTTAAATCCATAATATTTTGAGCCAGTCGTACCTTCGGATGAACCATTGCAAGGTTTTGATGAAACTGCGACCCTACATAAACCCCCACAATTATTAATGCAGGAATAATTGCTGTAAACACTAAAAATCTTCTTACAGTATTTTTTCTAGGCTCTTTTATTTTAACCATATTCGGTTCTTCAATCGCTCCAAAAGGACATGAATTTTCACATAGTTTACACTGAATACACTTTGATGGTGTAATTGTCATATGATTCTTAGAAACTCTGCTAAATAAGTTCAATAAAACACCATAGGGACAAAAGAAACGACAATATGGTCTTGCTATAAAAATACTGGTAAGTAAAAATATTCCCCCTAATAAGAACATTAAAAAATCGGCATCCAATCTATAAATACCAATAAAAGGATCATATCTACAAATTATAAAATCTGTTGATGTTGCAGCATATAGAATTGCCAGACCAAAATATATATATGGTATAAGCCCCAATAATTTTTGAAGCCATGATTTCATCTGCATTGGTTTCCATGCAAAAATATCCTGTATTGCTCCCAGAGGGCATACTCCTGCACAAAATACTCTTCCGAAAAACAATGAAAAAATAAGTGGAATCACAAAAAATGCAATTACAGTAAGCGGGATTTTATAACCCGGATTAAATAAAGCCAATGCAATATTTTGTAAAGACCCCACAGAGCATACACAACCTTCACGATAAAAACCAAAATATAGAATTGAAAAAATAGAAACCCAAAACACCCCTCTTCTGGATCGCTTTTTAAGAACCAGCCAACTCACAACCGATAAGGCAACTATCAAAACAAACACATCAAAATATTCCAAGATATCCGACCGTGGAAGTGCTATCTGCGTATCGGGTTGTACATGACCTGACTCGAATTCTGGTTTAGGAAATCGTTGGGCTTGAACATCCATCGTTTGAAACGAAAGTAAAATAGTAAATAATAATACTATTTCTATTATATATCCCTTGGTTCGACTATATCTCATGGCCACTAAATCCTTTAAAAAGAGAATTATTACTTGCCGGCACTCTGCTAAAAGCCTCCGCAGGACAATGTCTTGCTATTGCACATTCATTGCAGTTTACACAAAGATCATGTTGAACCTGCAACTGAAGGGAGCCATTACCAAAAGCGCCACAACCGGCAACACATTTTCCACAACCGATACATAAATCTTCATCTATTTGATACTCAAAAAATGGATCTTCAATAAATTTTCGTTGAATAGCAGCAGTAGGACAAAGTTGATTTTCAGCGGCCGTGGTTAATTTCTTTGTGCCAGGTTTGAAAAATCCGCCACATAAATCACAATAACCACACATATCAAAAACATGCACGCATTTTACTGCTGAAGGTGTTAAAACACAATTGGTTACACATCTGCCACATTGAATGCATTTTTTAGGATCCAATTGCCAAACCAAATCTTCTGAAGAAGCATCCTTGGCAAGGAATATTCCCAAACCACCTAAGGTTATACCTGCAGAAATTCTTAAACTTTTGTTTATGAAATCTCTACGACTGGTTTTATTATTGGAACTTTTACTATCCATTTTTATTAACATTATGCACCCAGGTGCATTTATTCTTATTTATTATTACCATTAAAAACTTTCGCCTCAGGCAATGTACACTCCTTGGCTTTTCTGCAATTCTTGCAAACGAAATCAAAATCACAGGACTCTCCATTATCATCACGCATTAATAGATATCCACTACCTCCAACTAATACTGCCATACCAGCCAATCTAAGCGATTTATTTATAAATTCTCTCCGTGATTGCATATTGTCAAATTTACTTATTATCTTTTTCAAAAATCCTTATCATAGCTCTCATAGGATCCAATAAAATAATTCTGTTTTCAGAATCGACAGCTACATCAAGCCCTCTGGTTCCCTTATCAAATTGTTTAGGTGTAGCAACCACACTTTCGAATTCTCCGGAAGGTTTGTGGATTTTAATTCTAACTATACCCTTTTCAGTTGTTACAAAAGAACCATTTGGCAATATTGCCATATTCGAAGGATTACAACAACCGCTAAAACCATCCAGATTCATTGAAGTTTTTTTCCATGAAGACTTTAGATTTCCATACATATCATATGCTTCGAACTGGTGCCTGCCTGAATTAACAACCCACAATTCGTTATCACGGCCAATTGCAATATCGAAATAAGGACTTGGTATAACAAACCCCTGTATTCCTTTTATGGAATCTTTTCTTCCAATTTCATTTTTTAATTTTCCATTCAAATTATAATGATAAATAATTTTATTTCCTGCATCTGCTACAAAAACTGAGCTGTCTGTTAATGCTATACTTGTAATAACAACTCTGGGGTTTAATACTTCCCAGGAAGCCTCTTTTTCACCTTCAAAATTCCATATTTCAACATGGTCTCTGGCTCCCAGGTAAATATCATTATTATCACTTACTTTCAGACTCAATGCCTCAACTTCAGTATATATCTGTCTTATAAATTTAGCATTTTTATCATAAATAAGAATCTTATCTTTTCCCGCAACATATATATTGTCATCCTTATCAACATCTACTGCTTTCATCTTTTCAATATCAATATTGAAATTTAATACTTCAGTATAGTTTATAAGTGAAGAATCAACATCTGTAAAATCGTCCAATTTGAATTCATATACATTTTTCTGAGGCTTATCAAAACCTATAAAGAAATCTGCAGCCATAAATCCAACTACAGCAATAATTGCAACTATTGCAAGGCCTATAATAATTTTATTTTTTTCCATAATCCTGAATATCAATACATACCATTTGCTTAGAATCTCTTATCAACATCTTCCCATCTGCAATAGCAATGGGACCCCAGGCGTCATGTCCTTGTAATATTCGTTTCTTATCGAGTGTGATAAACTCTTTTGTTGATACTTTTGCAATCGTAAGGGTTCCGTCATCATTTAGAATAAAAAATTTACCATCAGCAATAATATAAGGACCTAATCCGAATCTTTCTGACTTCCCACTTGTCCACAGTATATTCATAAAATCATTGGGTTTGCAACATACAAACTGATTTCTTAAAGTACCTGCATCCTTTGGAAGAATTCCAAAAACATAGCCTTTATGGAATATGGGTGTTTGTTGTTCTGAAGCTAATCCCTCTTTGGGTTTAAATTTCTGTAACATACTTACAGAGTATTCTCCATTAGTTTCAGCAACTTTAAATAATATAGATCCGGCACCATAACCTGCAGTCATAAATATTTTACCATCATCAAAAATTAGAGGTGAAGGTGCAACCACACTAGGATTGAAATCGGTAGTTTTCCATAATATTTTACCTATATCCGGGCCACTGGCAGAAACTCCGACGATACCACCGATAGCAGCATAAACATACATCCGTTTACCGTTTAGTGTCATAGGCATAATAGACGAATGCGACATCTGCCACTTATCAGGGTTAGGAGTTTGCCATACAATTTCACCACTGGCACAGTCAACGCCAATAAGCAATGACTTACCTCCTGGTGCTATAACTGCAATATTATTATCAATCAGGGGACATTGGCCTGTATACCAAAAGGGAATTTCTGTTTGATAAGTTTTTACGAGGTCGATACCCCAAATAAAATCTCCATTTTGAGGATTTGAACACATTACATGGCCTTTCGGCCCGATGGTTACAATAAAATTTTCATTTATAGCCGGAACTGTCCTCGACATACCATGATTTCTTTTTACATGGACCTTGTATTTTCGCTGCCAAAGTTCCTCACCAGAAATAAGCGAAAAACATCTTAAAGCATCGGCCTGCTCTTCTTCCAGATAATCTAAAATATAAACCTTCCCATTGTAAATAGCAGGCGCAGCATGCCCTTCCCCAAGATCTGCCTGCCATAAAATAATTAGCTCTCCGTCTGGAAATTTGTCGATTAGTTTAGTTTTATCTTTTACAATATTGTCAAAGTCGGCACCCCTAAACCTCGTCCATTTTCCACTTAAGTCTGAACTCTCGTTAAAAAATGATTCGAAAATTGCTCCTATCTTAACCTTCTCTCTTATACCTGAAATGCTATCGGGGCGATTATCCATTCCTGGCACACTTAATTTAAAATCCTTAACGGGATTATAAAACAACCAATAGAGCAGCAGAAACAATCCAATTGTTCCGAATATATAGACGATATTTTTCTCTTTTGTTGCGATAAAAAGAACTTTTTAAGAATTTCAATATCCTTATAAAATAATTATCATAAGGATTTAATTAGTTGCTATTCGAAATACTTAGTCTGCAGAAATATCATAAACCATCAGTGATGTACCATGACGCACATATAATTTTTTATCATAAATAACTAAATGAGCCCAATGATACTGTTCTCCATAAGGCACTTTAAATGAACTTACTAAACTAAAATCATTTGTATTAGGATCCACTAATCCCACATTACCTCCATCGCCATAGCAATATAACATATCATCAGCATAAATAATATTCCCAACCTTTAATGGTGCTGCAGAGTATACTTCCTTTCCTGTTTCCCAATCGATGCAAAACCACTTTCTGTTTTTATCTCCAGACCCGTAAATTTTACCATCCAGCAAAATAGCACCACCCATTTTGCTATCTAACATGGGGTCGTCCCAAATTTTTGAAACCGATTTACCATCATCAGACAATTGCAATAAAACTCCGCCTTTGCCATAACCACTAAAGCAATATAATTTACCATCATTATAAATGGGAGTATTTGCCTGAACCGACCATTTATTAGGATGAGGATATGTCCATAATAATTCTCCACTTTCGGCATTAAGACCCAAAATAGATGCTGCTGTTTGAGTAACCAAAATTTTCAAATCATTTTTCTTGATAATCATAGGTGAGCAATAAGCACTTACTTCACCTTTTCCCTTGGATTTCCATATTAAACTTCCATTATCCTTATCTAAGGCAATTACATTGTCTTCTATTCCTCCTAGTGTTACATAAAGTTTACCATCATCAATTAATAAATTTTCGGTAACGCCCCATTTAATATTTCTGCCATCATAGTCTGTAAATAAGTCAAGATTCCAAATTGTAGTTCCATCACTTGCATTCATACAATATAATTTGCCATAGGAACTCATTATGTATATTTTACCATGGTAATACAATGGTGTAGAACGTGCTCCTTCAAAATTATCCATCCATTCCTTACCTATACTCGACTGCCATATTTTATCTCCGGAATGAGATAAGGCAACAACAAAACCATTTCCATCTTCATCAGTACCGGCAGTGTAAATTGCATCACTTGTGACAGTGGCCGAAGCATGTCCAGGTCCCAATTGATCATAATGCCATAATAATTCTGGTCCTGATTCAGGCCATACTTTTAGAAGGTTTTTATCATTATATTTTCCATCACGATTATCTCCCCGCCATTGTGCAATTTCCTGAGCCTGTATTTGCACTTGTACAATAAATACTAATGCAGTAAAAACTAAAAATATTTTCTTCATATAATATCTGTTTGGTCAATTTCTCCAGTTTCCTTTTTTGTTTTAGGAGAAAATATTAGTTATTCAAAATTCAAGTATTTTTTAATAAAACACTTTATTAATATCTACGGTCAAATCTACATTTTATTTATTTACGAGTATGTAAAAACTGAACCAAAACCAGAATCTTTAACAAAAAATTAAGAAATTAAATCATTGATTCATAGTTATTTAAACTCATTCTAAATAATGTCATAATTATTAAAAGGATAAATATCTTAGGTTAATTTTCAATTTCGTTAGAACCAAAATATTTTTTAATAGAGTTTATTGTTAATACTCACAAGTTGGTTTAAACAATAAGTATTAAAGAAAGTGATTGCATATTTAATTGCTTGTTAATAATATAATAGATGATTTCTAAACAATAAACGAACATACTTTGTATATTTGCCAGCCTGAAATTTCCATGTTATTTCTTTTAAAGAATTGAATAAAATGACCAAAAGTATTGAGACAAAAGCAGCTGATAACATCCGCATACTTTCAGCAGCAATGGTAGAAAAAGCCAAATCAGGACATCCAGGAGGTGCTATGGGCGGTGCCGATTTCATAAACATTTTATATTCAGAATTTTTGAACTATGATCCTTCGGATATGAAATGGGCAAATCGCGACAGATTTTTCCTCGATCCGGGTCATATGTCACCAATGCTTTATGCCCAACTTGCATTAACAGGAAATTACAGCATGGAAGATTGCAAAAATTTCCGTCAATGGGGAAGTATAACTCCGGGTCATCCGGAAGTAGATGTGGAAAGAGGTATTGAAAATACTTCAGGTCCATTGGGCCAAGGTCACGTAATGGCCATTGGAGCAGCAATAACCGAAAGGTTTTTGGTTGCCCGTTTCGGTGAATGGATGGCGCACAAAACCTATACATTTATCTCTGATGGAGGAATACAGGAAGAAATTTCACAAGGTGGTGGTCGTATTGCTGGTTTGCTTGGACTCAGTAACCTAATAATGTTCTACGACTCTAATGATATTCAGTTGTCAACAGAGACTTATGAAGTATCGGCAGAGGACACAGCAAAAAAATACGAATCATGGAACTGGAAGGTCATCACAATTGATGGCAATAATCCAGAGGAAATCCGCAATTCACTAAAAGAAGCTAATGCAGAAACCGAAAGACCCACATTAATAATAGGAAAGACTATAATGGGTAAATCGGCAGTCACAGAAAGCGGTGAAAGTTTTGAAAGAATGGTGTCCACTCATGGGCAGCCATTGGGGGCTGCAGGAGCATCTCTTGCGAAAACCATTGAAAAAATGGGTGGCGACCCAGAGAACCCATTCCAGATTTTCCCTGATGTAGCAGATTACTATAATACACGTAAAGAATATTTAATAAAGCATGCTGCTGAGAAAAAAGCTGAGCAGAAAAAATGGGAATCTAATAATCCGGAATTAGCAAAAAAGTATGAGAATTTTTTCTCTAATAATGTCCCTGAAATAGATTATGCTGCCATAGAACAAAAATCTGGGATAGCAACAAGAGCAGCTTCTTCGGCAGTTCTTTCAGTATTTGCTGATGAAATAGATAATATGGTAGTTTCTTCCGCCGACCTAAGCAACTCTGACAAAACAGATGGTTACCTGAAGAAAACTAAAGCATTTACAAAAGGAGATTTCAGTGGTAAATTTCTACAGGCTGGCGTTAGTGAGTTAACTATGGCAACTATTATGAACGGGATGGCCTTACATGGTGGTGTAACTGTTGCCTGTGGAACATTCTTCGTTTTCAGCGATTATATGAAACCTGCTATTCGAATGGCGGCATTGCAGGAACTTCCTGTAAAATATGTTTGGTCGCACGATGCCTTCCGTGTAGGAGAAGATGGACCTACACATCAACCAGTTGAGCAGGAAGCACAAATTCGTTTGATGGAGAAACTTCAAAATCATAATCATAAAAACTCGATGTTGGTATTACGTCCTGCGGATGCTGCAGAAACAACTGTAGCATGGAAAATGGCCATGGAAAATACAGATACTCCAACGGCTTTAATCCTTTCACGTCAAAGCGTAAAAGACTTGCCAACAAATGACTCACGTTTTGAAGAAGCA
>PKTD01000291.1 GCA_002869315.1 Marinilabiliales bacterium
TAGCCTCTGGAAACTGGGAGTGATTATTGCAAACTTTTTCGGAAATCCAAATCAGGTGATAAACATTTCCAATGCCTGTATTTCAGGAGTTCTGGCCATTAATACTGCTGCAATGTATATTAATACTAATATGTTTGACAATGTAGTTGTTTGTGGTGGTGACTTAGTGACTCGATTTGTTGTTAGCGGTTTTATGTCGTTTTTATCGCTTAGTGAAAAACCTTGTAAACCCTTTGATAAAAACCGCAACGGACTTTCTTTGGGAGAGGCAGCGGGAACTATAATACTTAGCAATCTTCCCCCTAAGGGAAAACAAAAAATTAAATTTAAAGGAGGAGCATCAGCAAATGATGCCAATCATATTTCAGGACCTTCCAGAACAGGTGAAGGCTCATATATTGCAATAAAAAAGGCCCTGGCTGAAGCCGGAATAAAATCAGACAAAATAGATCATATTTCGGCTCATGGTACGGCAACTCCATATAATGATGAAATGGAAAGTATTGCCATTACACGACATAACTTGCAAAGCAAGCCTGTGAACAGCATAAAAGGAAGTTTGGGCCATACTTTAGGTGCAGCAGGAATTATTGAAAGTATAATACTGCTGGAGGAAATGCGTAATAACACTTTGCTTAAAACCATGGGCTTTGCAGAAATTGGTGTAAGCAATGATATTAATATTTTAGCTGAAAACACTGAAAAAGAGATAAATACCTGCCTTAAAATGGCATCGGGATTTGGAGGTAGTAATGCTGCAATGATAATTTCCAAAGAATAAATGATGGAAAATCTTTTTATAGAAAAATATTGCCACATAAAAAACAACAAAGTATTTGTTGATGGGAAATTAGCGTTTGCAGGTGAAGAAACTGATGGTTTAAAGTCATTTTTAAAGAGCCTTTACAGATTCTTAAAACCTTCATATAATAAGTTTTTTAAGATGGATGAGATTAGTAAGTTGGGCTTTTTGGCAACTGAATTTCTTTTAGAAGATGTTGATATATCAAAATATGAAGAAGATGTTGCATTAATATTTTCCAATTCCGATTCTACCCTGATTACCGATACTAAACATCAGGAAAGTATTGATGAGGATGATAACTTTTTCCCTAGTCCTTCGGTATTTGTTTATACACTTCCGAATATTATGATGGGTGAAATTTCTATCAGACATAAACTAAAGGGTGAAAACACATTTTTCATTGTTGAAAATTTTAATGCAGAATTGCTCACAAATCACATCAATAACTTATTTTTGACAAATAAAGCAAAGGCTTTTATCGGAGGTTGGGTAAATTTAAACTTCCACTCCTACGAAGCCTTTTTATATCTTGTAAGTAAAGATGGAAGCGCAACTCATAGCGCAGAAGAGATTAATAGATTATATACAAATATTGAAGAATAATGAGTGAATTAATTGAAAAATTGAAAGTCCAGATTATTGAACAACTAAACCTGGAGGATATGGAACCGGAAGATATTAATGCGAAGGAACCATTATTTGGAGAAGGTCTCGGACTTGATTCTATTGACGCTTTGGAATTAATAGTATTGCTGGAAAAAGAATATGGAATAAAAATTCAAAACCCTAAGGACGGACAAAAGGTTTTCTTTTCCATAGAAACAATGGCTGAATTTATCCAGGAGAATCAAAAATAATGAGTAGAGTTTTTGTAAGTGGCATAGGAATTATCAGTTCCATTGGAAAAAATCTGGTCGAAACCTATGATTCGTTGGTGGAGAAACGTTCGGGTATTAGCAAAATAAGCATACTCGAAACCAAACACAAAGATGAGTTTTTAGTCGGCGAAATAAAACTTACACACGAACAACTTATTGAATTAGCAGAAGTAAACCCTGAATTAGCCTGGACAAGGACTGCTCTTCTTGGTATTATTGCGGCAAAACAGGCTGTTAAAGATGCCGGTATCAAAACCTCTGAATGCTCGCTGATTTCTGCAAGTACGGTAGGTGGAATGGATCGGAGTGAACTTTACTATAAAGATTTTCTTACGGAAGCCAGACATAGTAAGTTTATCGATAGCCATCATGCCGGTAACAGCACTGAGATGATAGCTGAACAATTAGGTGTTGGTGGTATTATCACAACTATTAGTACTGCTTGTAGTTCCAGTTTGAACAGCATAATTTTTGGAAGTAATTTAATAAAATCTGGCAAAGCAAATAAAGTAATTGTTGGTGGTACCGATGCGCTTTCAAAATTCACTCTCAATGGGTTCAACACTTTAATGATACTCGACAGAGAGCATTGCAGACCTTTTGATGAAAGCCGCACTGGGCTAAATATTGGCGAAAGTGAAGCATATTTAATATTGGAAGACGAGCAGGAAGCCATAAATGCGGGAAGGAAAATTTATGCTGTGGTGCAAGGCTATGCAAATGCAAATGATGCTCACCATCAAACAGCTTCTTCAGAAGATGGAACAGGTCCTTATCTGGCAATGAAAAATGCTATTGTTTCGGCAGGAATTAATGCTGATGATATTGACTATATTAATGCTCACGGTACGGGAACTGACAATAACGATCTTACCGAAAGCATTGCCATCAAAAGACTGTTTGAAAATAAAATTCCAGATTTTAGTTCCACTAAAGCATACACAGGCCATACACTTGGCGCTGCAGGAGTTATCGAGTCTGTAATAACAATATTGAGTTTACATAATTCTACAGCCTTCCCCAACATCAATTTTAAAAATGAAATTGAAGAAACCGGATTGACTCCTGTAACTGATGTAAAGAAACTCAGCAAAGCAAACTACGTTCTTACAAACTCTTTTGGTTTCGGTGGCAACGACTCATCCATTGTTTTTGCCTCGCCCAAAACTTCAGTCCAAAATGAGAATTATAACATTAATATAAAAGCTGTTTATATCAATGGAATAGGTTGCGTTTCACCTTTTGAATTTGAACCTCAAAACGAAGATACACAAGAGGCTCTGCCTTATTTTCAAATAGTTAAGCCTAACTATAAAGAATATATCAATCCGAAAGTACTCAGGCGTATGAGTAAGATAGTTAGGATGGGAATAGTTTCTTCTTCTCAGGCACTTGCTGAGGCTGCCATTGAAAAACCGGATGCCATTATCACAGCCACAGGTATGGGCTGTCAGGCTGATACTGAAAAATTCCTCAACAGCATGATCGACAACGGTGAGGAACTGCTTACTCCCACTTCTTTCATACAATCTACGCATAATACAGTCGGCGGGAGTATAGCCCTGGGCCAGCAGAATAATGGGTATAATTTAACCTACGTTCATCGTACTTTTAGTTTTGAATCGGCATTAATCGATAGTATATTAAAGTTAAATGCCAATGAAGCCCAAAACGTTTTGCTTGGCGGCTTCGATGAGATTAAACATGAAAGTTGGCTGATAAAAACTAAAATTAATTTTTATAAATCTCAGCTTATAGCCGAAGGCGAATTTTTGAAAGATACTCAGTCGGGTGCAGTTGCAGGTGAAGGAAGTTCATTTTTTGTTTTAGGAAAGGAAAAAACTGATAATACTTATGCCAGAGTATTGGATTCCAAAACATTCTTCCGTCCGGAAGATAATAATGCTATTGCTAGTGAAATATCCTCATTTCTCGATAATAACAACTTAAATGAAGATAATATTGATTTGGTAGTTTTCGGCTTCAATGGTGATCCAAATTTCGATTCCATTTATTCGGAAATAGA
>PKTD01000118.1 GCA_002869315.1 Marinilabiliales bacterium
ATTATCAGTTTTGTGGGAATATTTTCTTCAAATGCCCAAAATATAACTGGTACTGTAAAAGACGGTACAACAGGCTGGAGTTTGCCAGGTGTTGCCGTATTGCAAAAAGGTACTCTAAATGGTACAGTTACCGATATAGATGGTAACTATGTTATTACTCTTCAACAGGGTGGTGACACACTTGAATTTTCATATATGGGATATCAAACAATGGCGATACCTATTAATGGAAGATCTAAAATCGATGTTACTCTTGCAGAAAACCTGCTTGAACTCGATGAAATAGTAGTAATTGGTTATGGTACACAAAAGAAGAAAGTAGTTACAGGTGCTATTTCAACTGTAGGCGCAGAGGATATTAGCAAAGTACCGGTGCTACAAGCAGGCCAGGCAATGCAAGGACGCGCTGCCGGTGTGCAGGTTACTAATCAGTCGGGACAGCCTGGTGATCCGCCAACAATTCGTGTAAGGGGTGTTGGTACAACGGGAAATTCCGATCCACTTTATGTTGTTGATGGAATAGTGGTTTCAAGTATCGAATATTTGAACCCTGAGGATATTGAACAAATAGATGTTCTAAAGGATGCCGCCTCAGCCGCAATTTATGGTGCAAGAGCTGCAAATGGAGTTATACTTGTATCAACTAAAGCAGGAAAGAAATCCAAATTATCACTAAGTTATTCATTCTACTATGGTGTACAGAATGCTGCCAAGAAAATTGACATGCTTAATTCTGAAGAATATATGATGATGATGAACGAAGGTGCCAGAAATGCAGGTTTATCAGAACCTTTCGATTTAAATGAAATTCCTGCTTATAATACCAACTGGCAAGATGAAATTTTTGTCAGCAACGCACCTATGGTAAATCATAATGTAAGTGTTTCAGGAGGTAATGATATATCTACCTTCTCCTCATCACTTTCATACTTCTCACAAGAAGGTATTATCGGTGGCGATAAGTCGAAATTCGAAAGAATAACAGCTCGACTAAATAGCAGGCATAAGATTACCGAATGGTTGAATTTTGGAAATAACCTTACTTTTTCACACGTTACAAGAATGGGTATTGCTTCCAATTCATCATTTAATGGAGTTTATAGTAGTGCACTAAATATGGAGCCTTTACTTCCTGTATACGAAACTAATTCTGATAGTTTAGCTCTACCAAGATATACTGATAATCCTGTGGTTACAAGCCCAGACGGTAAAGTATATGGAATATCAAACAGGGTTTCAGGTGAGGTTGTGAATCCTCTTGCCCTTCTAGAAATACAAACCGGTAAAACCAGAGTTGACAAAGCTGTTGGAAATGTATTTGGTGAGGTAGAATTAATAAAAGGATTAAAACTTAAATCAAATCTCGGAGTTGATCTTGCTTATGTTAATTATGATTCTTACAAGCCATTGTATTACTTAAACGGTGCTCAAAAAAATGTAAATAAAACAAGTGTATATAAAAGTGTGGAAAGATATTTCACATGGCAATGGGAAAATACTCTATTGTACACTAAATCAATAAAAAATCACAACTTCTCAGTATTGATAGGTACATCAGCAAGTGAATCAAGAGGAGAGAATCTGAATGGATTCAATACTATGGTTCCAACCGATGATCCTAACAATGTTTACCTCGACATGTCGAGAGATACTGCCAGAGAAGCTCAGGCCGGTGGTGGTGCATTCCACGAAGCATGGTTCTCAACATTTGGACGTATTACATACGATTATAAAGGAAAATACTCATTTACAGGAATTATCAGACGTGATGGATCTTCAAAATTCGGTCCCAATAATCGCTACGGTAACTTCCCTTCACTTGGTGTTTCCTGGTTGTTAACAGAAGAAAATTTCATGCCGCAATTAGGCCCTGTTAACTACCTAAAGCTTAGAGCCTCATGGGGTATAAACGGTAACGACAAAATTGGAAATTATCGATATCTATCCGTTATGGATTACTCCAGAGCATATATAATTGGTGGTACCAGATTGATTGGTGCTTCCCCACGATTTATCAATAATGATGATATTCATTGGGAAGAATCCGAACAAATTGATATTGCATTGGATGTGGGAATTTTCGATGACCGCTTGATTGCAACTCTAGATTATTATATTAAAAATACCAAAGGACTTCTGGAAATTGTGCCAATCCCGGGTCACGTAGGTAATGATGCTCCTGTTGCTAATGTAGGTAGTGTAAGAAACAATGGTTTTGAAATTTCAACACAATGGAGACATTACGTTAATGAAGTTAATTATTCCATTGGTATAAATGGATCTTATAATGTAAATACCATGACCTATATTGCTAACGATGAAAAATCTATTCAGGGAGCAAGTTGGTCAGTTGCAGGACCCGTTACACGTACTGAAGAAGGACTTCCAATTGCATTCTTTTATGGCTGGGAAACAGATGGAATATTCCAGAATGAGGCAGAAATCTTCTCTCACCTTGGTCCTGATGGTAAACCATTACAGCCTAATGCAGAGCCAGGTGATGTGCGATTTGTTGACATAAACAATGATGGTGTAATTAATGATGATGATCGTAAAATGATTGGTAATCCTACTCCTGATTTTACACTTGGATTCAATGGATCTGTTGAATATAAGAACTTCGATTTCTCATTCCTTATCGTTGGAGCTTTCGGACATCAAATATTTAATGGAAGCCAGCGAAGAGACTTGAGTTACACAAACTCTACAACAAAACTTCTCGACAGATGGACTGAAGAAGGGTCTTCTAATTCAGTACCAAGATATACCTGGTCTGATAAGAATCGTAATTATCGTATTTCAGACCTTTATATTGAGAATGGTGATTATGTAAGAGTTAAGAACGTTCAAATAGGTTATAACTTACCTGAGTCTGTTTTAAAGAAGATAAAGATGAAGGCAATGAGAGTTTTCGTTTCAGCTGAAAACTTATTCACTATAACCAATTATACTGGAGCTGACCCTGAAATTGGTGCAATGAGTTCATTTGATATTGGTATTGACCGTGGTATCTATCCACAAGCACGTACTTTCAGATTTGGTACTAATATTACTTTTTAACGAAAAAACACGAAGATCATGAAAATTACAATAAATAAACTTGGAATTTTGTTAGCAATGGTTTTCCTATTTACAGCATGTAAAAAGGAATTCCTCGACAGACCTCCTTTGGATACTGACGTAAGTACAAATTTTTATAAGACTGAACAAGATGCAATGCTGGCATTAGTAGCAGTTTATGATGTTTTAGGTTATCAATCTACTCCGGGAGTCTCATGGGCGCCCTTCTTAACCATGTCGGATATACTTTCTGACGATGCATTTGCCGGTGGTAGTGATGCAAATGATGGTAAAGATGAAGATGAGTTCAATAATTTTGATATCCCTACTTCAAGCCTTATAGCACACTCCATATGGCTTAAAAACTATACTGGCATTTACAGAGCAAATTTATTACTTGAGAAAATTGGAGATATTGAAGCCTCTGAAGAGTTCAAATCAAGAATAATTGGTGAATGTAAGTTTATGAGAGCATATTTCTATCTGGAACAAGTTAGATTTTTCGAAAATATACCTCTTTTGACTGAAACAATTAAAGGTCCTTCAGAATATATTCAACCACAGGCTACACCAGAAGAAGTTTACAATCAAATTGCAGCTGACCTGGTTGATGCATATAATG
>PKTD01000247.1 GCA_002869315.1 Marinilabiliales bacterium
CCGTCTGCAATTGTGATTAAATATCTGAATGTCAGATCTGTTAATAGAAAATTGATTTTTTATTACACTTTCCATATCAGTTGCAAATATACATTGATTATTGTGAGTTTAATTAATTATTTATTGACATTTTAAGTGATTTTTTAACAATAGTAAGTAATACTAATAATTTGTCTCAAATAGGATAAGATAGTTTAATAGAAGGATAACTTTTAAAATAATTTATTGAAAAATTAACATATTTAATCTGCTTTAATGCAAACGATTACGGAAAAATGAAATTATTTTTTGATTAATTACAGTTGAAAAAGACAGAATAATTGAATAAATTATTATGAAGATTCACAAGACAATTTTGATGAAACCCTTTAAATAGTGCTTTTTCAAGCGTAAAAACAAAAAAACCCACCTATGAACAGGCGTTCATATAGGTGGGCCCAATTATGAAAAACAAACAAAACAAGCAATGCAAAAATAATGACTTTTTTCTGATTGTCAATATATTTAACAAAAAAAGTTTAAAAAAGTTTAAAATTTAAGGTCAATTTTGAAATAAGAATTTATTATTTGTAGCAAATATAAATAATGATTGTATTTTTGCAAAATATTAAAAAAATAGATATGGCGACATTTGATATAATAATGCCAAAACTTGGCGAAAGTGTTGAAGAAGCTACAATTACAAAGTGGTTTGTCGAACTTGGAGATACAATTGAAGAAGATCAACCTATAGTTGAACTTGCGACCGATAAAGTAGATTCCGAAGTTCCTTCACCGGTGGAAGGTAAAGTAATTAAAATAAACTATGAGGAGGATGCCGTTGTGGCCGTTTGAGAAGTTATTGCTGTTATTTCACTCGACGGCAGTGATGATGTAGTTTCTGAGGACAGCAGTTCTGAAGAACCCTCTCCGGAACTTAATGAGCAAAAGGACGAAAATGTAACTGAAACCACATCTGATTATAAATCGGATAAGTTTTATTCACCTTTGGTTAAGAAAATTGCCAAGACTGAGAATGTGAGCCTCGAAGAATT
Source organism: Marinilabiliales bacterium (assembly GCA_002869315.1). GTDB lineage: Bacteria > Bacteroidota > Bacteroidia > Bacteroidales > F082 > BM524. Next base: position 1,035 of record PKTD01000247.1, read on the forward strand.
AGACTCCATAAAGGGAAGTGGAGCAAATGGAAGAGTTAATAAGAATGATATCCTGAACTATATCTCTAATCGCAAAGATGGTGTTGCTGGTCAAACGAAACCAAGTGTTGATAGCGATGTTGAAAGAGTTGAGAAAATTCAGGAGCCTAAAAAGTCAGCTGTTAAAATTACACTTAACGACGGTGACGAAGTAGTTCCTATGCAAAGGATGAGAAAACTTATTTCTGATCATATGACAATGAGTGTTCAGACATCTGCTCATGTTACCACAGTAATTGAAGCCGATGTTACAAACATTGTAAAATGGAGAAATAAGTATAAGCAGGAATTCCTTGAAAAGTATGGTCAAAAATTAACATATATGCCATTATTTACTGAGGCTGTTGCAAAAGCTTTACGCGACTTCCCTCAAGTGAATGCCTCTACAGATGGTGAAAATATTATTTTTAGAAAAAGAGTGAATATAGGAATGGCAGTGGCGCTTCCAGAATGGAATTTAATAGTTCCGGTTATTAAGGATGCTGATCATAAAAACCTGGTAGGTTTGGCTACAGATATCAACACTCTTGCTGCCAAAGCACGTGACAATAAACTAAATCCTGATGATGTTGCCGGAGGTACTTTCAGTATAACAAACTTCGGCTCCTTTAACAATTTAATGGGAACCCCAATAATCAATCAGCCTCAGGTAGCTATTCTTGCTACTGGTGCTATTGTAAAGAAATCGTCAGTACTTGAAACAGCGGAAGGTGACTTTATGGCAATTCGAAGTAAAATGTATTTATCACTTTCGTATGACCATCGTATAGTTGATGGGGCACTTGGTGGAGCATTTCTCGAAAGAGTTGCTAAATATCTAGAAGAATTTAATACTAGCAGGACTATTTAATTATTAATAAGGATTATATTTATATTATGGATTATCCAAAAATACATTCGATAAAAAAGACAGATAAGAAGACATTAAAAAAATGGTTGCACTTGATGAGTTTAGGAAGAGCTCTGGACGACAAAGCACCAAATTACCTGAAACAGGCCATAGGGTGGAGTTATCATGCTCCATATGCAGGCCATGATGGTATTCAACTGGCATTAGGTCAGGTATTTGATAAAAAAACCGACCATTTATATCCTTACTATAGAGATATGCTAACTGCTATGTCAGCTGGTTTAACAGCAACAGAAATTATTCTTAATGGAATTTCTAAAGCTACTGACCTTGCAAGTGGTGGACGCCATATGTCTAATCATTTTGCCAAACCTGAATGGAATATTCACAATGTTTCCTCATGTACGGGAAACCACACGCAAATAGCTGCTGGTACAGCCAGGGCAATAAAAAAATATAAGTCTAAAGGAGTGGTTTTTAGTTCTCAGGGAGAATCTTCAGTATCTGAGGGTTATGTTTATGAAGCTATAAATGGGGCATCCAATGAGCAATTGCCTGTAGTTTTTGTATTTCAGGATAATGGTTATGGAATTTCAGTTCCTAAAAAAGATCAGACTGCAAACAGGAAAGTTGCAAATAACTTCCTTGGATTTAAAAACTTAAGAGTCATTCATTGTAATGGAAAAGATGTTTTCGATTCTATGAATGCTATGATTGAGGCCCGTAAACATGCTGAAGAAAATCAAGAACCTGTTATTGTGCAGGCAAACTGTGTAAGAATGCACTCACACTCTAACTCTGACCGTCATGAACTATATCGTGATGATTATGAGATGAATTATGTAAAGGAGTACGATCCTTTAGGAAAATTCAACCGAATGCTACTGAGATATGGTAGATTAACAGAAGAGGAGATAGCAAAAATTGTAGAAGATGTGAAGGCTGAAATAAAAAAGGCACATAAAGAAGGGCTGAGCGCGCCAGATCCTGATCCTGCCTCCATATATGATTTTGTTTTACCTGAGCCTTATAGTGCTGACAAATATCCTGATGGTATACACAATGAAACATCAGAGCCAAAGAAATATATAGAGGCTCTAAACGAAACATTAAAAGCAGAATTCCGCGAAAATCCTGATACTTTTCTTTGGGGTCAAGACATGGCTAATAAAGATAAAGGTGGGATATTTAATGTTTCCAAAGGGATGCAACAAGAGTTTGGAATAGAAAGGGTTTTTAACGCTCCTATTGCAGAAGATTATATTATGGGTACAGCCAATGGAATGACACGATTCAATGATAAAATCAGGGTTGTTGTGGAAGGTGCTGAATTTGCAGATTATTTTTGGCCGGCCATGGAACAGTTTGTTGAAGCCACACATGATTATTGGAGAAGTAATGGTGCCTTTGTGCCAAATGTAACAGTTCGTCTTGCATCTGGAGGATATATAGGTGGAGGACTCTATCATTCACAAACAATAGAAGGAGCGCTTGCTACTTTCCCAGGAGTAAGAATTGTTTATCCTTCATTTGCTGATGATGCAGCAGGACTGCTAAGAACTTCTATTCGTTCAAAAGGACTAACAGTTTTTATGGAGCCAAAGGCTTTGTATAATGCTCCTAAAGCAGCTACAGCAATCCCAGAAGATTTTGAAGTTCCTTTCGGGAAAGCAAGACTAAGAAGAGAGGGTAGTGATTTATCAATAATCACCTATGGAAATACAACCCATATGTGCCTGGAAGTTGCAGA
>PKTD01000110.1 GCA_002869315.1 Marinilabiliales bacterium
AAAACTACGCTGAATTTACAATTTATCCCAATCCAACTAAGGGATTACTGACCATAAAAGCCCCAAAACTTGATGTAAACTCTACTATTATTAATATCTTTACACTGTATGGTATAAAAGTATACGATGTTTCAAAAAAGCCCATTAATGGTGAGTTTAACTTAGATCTGAACTTTCTGAAAGATGGAGTTTATATCCTGAGAATTTCGAATACTGTAATTGATGAATATATGAGAATTGTAAAAATATAGAGATTTATGATTAAGAAAGTAAACATAATATTCACACTAGTTCTTATAATTAATATTTCATTATTTAGTTCTGAGATAGATGAACCAATAATCTGGACTTTTAAAACTAATGCTAAAATAATGTCGCACCCTATAATTGAGGGCAATATTATATATTTTGGCAGTATGGATTCTGTCTTTTATGCAGTAGACAATAAAACAGGAATTCAATTATGGAATTATAAGACCAGTTCTCCTGTTCAATCTAAAGCATTGATAAATAATGATATAGTATATTTCAAAAGTGGTAATAATGTGTTTGCATTGAATAAAAATAGCGGACAAGAAATATGGCGGTCAATATCAGAAGACAAAGAGGGTGTAGGTAAAATTGATTTATGGGATTACCATAGTGGATCAGCAGCTATCTACAAATCGAATATTTATTTTGGATTTGGCAATGGCAAATTACTGGGATTTGATTTACAGTCTGGCGAAATTAAACATGAAATAAAAAGAGAAAGTGATTCTCCCATTAAAAGCGGTTTAGTCATAGAAGACTCAGTTATTTATTTCGGCGATTGGGATGGTTGGGTAAACGCATTCAACATTGAGACAAATAAATTTGTTTGGAAACATAAAACTTATAAAAAACAACTATATTCTACATTTGGTCAAATTAATACTCAATTAAGTATCTACAATGATTTATTATTCTTTGGAGGAAGAAATCCTGAAATGCAAGTATTAAATAAAAAGACGGGTGAAGTACAATGGACCTATATTGAAAAAGAGGGAGGCTGGATATCAGGTGATCCTTTGGTAATGAGCGACACTTTATATATTGGAGGCTCGGATAATCATGAAATGTTTGCTTTTAATGCCAATACGGGAGAAAAATATTGGACTTATGAATTTTTAAACAATAACTTCTCTCAGGCATTGGCTTATAATAATTATCTGCTTTTTGCTACTGGCGATGCATATAATGTGTATGGAAAAAGTCCTGGAAAAGGATATGTTTACGCATTAAACAGAGGCGATGGCAGTATAGTAAACTTTACTAAAGTAGGTGGAAATATTTATTCTACACTAATTGAGAAAAACGGCGTTTTATATTTAGCTGGTGCAGATGGATATTTATATGCTTTAGATTTAAATGAATTTCTTAATGAAGAGCCAAAATTAAAAACTAAAGGATATAATTCCATTGATATAACTGGTATTTCACCAAGTCCCTTTAAATCCTCTACTAAAATAACCTATAATGTAAATTATAATGCGAAAGTTAATATCAGGATTATCGATTTAAATGAAGAAGAGATAGTTAGTCTAGGTTTTGGTAATAAAGCCAAAGGAGAACATATTACCTCCTGGGATGGAAAAGATAATAAAGGAAATATAGTCCCTGATGGGTATTATTTTGCCGAACTAAGTTCGGGGATATATTTCAAGAAGGTAATTATTCAGAAACAAAGGGCTGATAGATAAATGTTGTGTAATTTTTATTTGTATTATTCTGATGTAAGATTTATAGCAATTTGATAATCATTTCCAGTATGATATAAGTTATATTGATACATTTGCATGATAAACCATTTCTATGAAACATTTTCATACTGATGTAAACTGGATGAAACATCAGGTTCCACCTAAACTTGGCATTACTGCTTATTTTGCCGATACCTCGAAAATCATCTCACTTAGAGACGTTTTGAAGGATGCTCTGATGAAATTAATGAAATATACAGAAGAAGGATACATGGAAGTTGTTGAAAAGACTGAAATTATAAATTCATTTTTTTCTAAACATAATAAATAGACCTTGGTGATAAGATAAAGATGCTTTGTTTCTTATGAAAACCAGAAAGTACACATTATTACTTTATACACTATCATTGATTTTGCTAAATTCATGTATTGATGAATACTGGCCTGAAGTAAGCAAATATGAAAATCTACTGGTTGTTGAAGGTGGAATTTCCAATGAAGCACCCCCATATACAGTGAAACTAAGCATCTCTTCTCCCATAAATGATAATGATAACAAAGCCTACACCGGATGCAGTCTGATAATTGAAGACGGTAATGGGAATCAGGAATTTCTTACTGAAACTGAAGTTGGAGTATACAAAACTCCAGATAATGGAATGCAAGGAGAAATAGGTGAAAAATATAAACTTAAGATAAAAACCCCATATGGAAAGTCATATGAATCAAATTTCGACTATATAAAAAACCCTGTGCTAATTGATAAAATTGAAGCTAAAATTGAATCAAAAGGTAGTAATGATGTAGATCACGAATTGCAGGGATATCAATTTTATGTTAATACTCAAATACCTCCATCAGACACTAATTATTATTTATGGAAATTAAAATATACATACCACTATCAATCTGAATATGTTATAAGATGGTATTATGACGGGCATTTAAATACATTTTATCCCAACGATTCCTTGTTTAATTGTTATTCAACAGCTTCTTTAGGCAGATTTTATACTTTTAATACTGAAAACATTTCAAAGAAAAAGTTAGAAGACTTTCCTCTGAATTTTGTTAGTACAGAATCGCGACAATTAAGTCTAAGGTATAGTCTGCTGGTAAAACAGCATACTCTAAGCAAAAATGCATATTTATATTGGAATGCTCTTGAGAAACAAAATTCCGATCAGGGTTCATTATATTCTCAGCAACCTTATCAAATAAAGGGTAACCTTGTAAATGTAAATGATGATGAAGAACCGGTTTTGGGTTATTTCCTTGTGAGTAGTGTAGATTCTTCAAGGATTTTTGTTAATCGCCCTGATTTACCTTTTTATTATTCAAAATGCTCCATAAATCAGGGAAATTATCAGCAATACATTGAGTTGGGTGCTACCGATCCTGTTTTCTATCCAATTTACGTAATTCTTTATGATGGAAATCGTGCAGTCCCAGGCCAGGCTTGTGCCGATTGTCAACAAAGAGGAGGTACTATCGTTAAACCTGATTTCTGGGAGTAGTAGTTATGAAAAGCCTATTCATTCTCATCCTTTAATAAACTCATGCGGACAATTTTGCATACGATTTTGAAACTAACTTTAAAAACCTCAGGTCTAAATAAAATTTCCTTTTGTGATTTCAATCATTTCCTTTGAGCTTTTGCAAATTTCCTTTTGAGGTATTTTAATTTCCTTTTGTCCCATTGCGCATTGCGTCAAAAGGAAATTCTTATTATGACAAGACGAAAAAAATGCTTTTGGATGATCATGGATTTAACAAAGCAATTTGCGACTTTAAATTTTGAAATTATTATTTACCAATAAACTGCCTTATTTTTCCTTTAATTTCCTTATTTTTCGTATATCAATATTTGTTTTTTCACAAAAAAAAATTGTAGTTTCACAGCATGAAAAAATCTAAAAAAACCTTATCAAAATTTATAATTTATAAG
>PKTD01000257.1 GCA_002869315.1 Marinilabiliales bacterium
ATGCAGACTAGTTACAATAGTCTTTTTCTCATTATCATCAAGGGTATCCCAATCTGATTTCAATAAATTTAAAAATCCAAGTAAACTATTAAACGGACTCTTCAGGTCATGTGCGATTATAGTAAAAAACTTATCTTTAGCTTGATTAGCTTCAACCAACTTTTCTTGCTGCACAGTTAATTCTTCATTTAAACTTCTTAATTCCTCATTTACATTTCCTAAATCTTCATTTTTAGCTGCCAACTCACCAGCTAAGTGTTTAATTTTTTTTCTATTTAGATAAACGTTTACAAGGTAAACAATTATTATTAGTAGAGTCAATAATGAAATCCATAACAAAACATTTCTATTTTTAAGCAAACGAGTTTTCATATTGTTCTCCTTTTCCAATAACTGAATATTAAATTCTTTATCGGCCAGGTATTTTTCAAAGTTGATCCTTTCCATTCTATGCTTTGTATTTTCACGATCAACACTATCCTCAATTATTTGTAATTTATTGTAATATTTCAACCCTTCCTGAAAACGGGATGTTTCATTTTTAAGGTTTACAAGAGCCTTTAGCCCAATTTGCTGATAGTGTAAAATGCCTGCACTATCTGCCATGGCAATTCCCTTTAACAGAAAACTATTAGCTTTTTCATAATCCTTCATTTCAAGATAATTTTTACCCAGATTTATAAGAACTGCGGCCAAATGACTTGGGGAACTTTCCAGGTTTGGATTATTCAAAGCCTTTAAATAATAAACATTTGCCGAATCATATATATGTTCTTCCATATAAGTATTTCCATAGCCAATATCAGTATTTAATTCTACAAATTGTTTATTGTAATCATTGGCGTATTCAATTGCTTTTGTGAAATACATACGAGCAGTATCATAACTTTCTTTAAGCTCCAAATAATCTTGCGCTATATTTATATATATGTTTGGAATTATATTAAAACCATCAAAGTCCTCATCCAGTTTTAAGGCTTCATTAAAATATTTAATAGAGTTATCAAAGTCTTCTACATGATAATACAGACTACCAATCGAATTATGTATTAGTATATTTAAACGCGGATTTGGATTAGTTTTCAAACTATCTTCAACAAGTTTTAGATACTTTATTGCTTCTACATAATTTGCTTGATTAAGGTATAGACCACCAAGATCAAAACTAGCCTTTATAAGAATATCCTTAACATCGTATTTTTTCGAATATTCTATTGTTTTATTAAAATATTTAATAGCACTATCAGTTATAAACAAATTACTGTATAAAAGCCCCATATTCGACATAACTAATGCTTTATTTCTAGCGTCTGAAGTCATATCTGAATAGCCCATTGCTCTTCTGTAGTTATAAATAGCACTATCATAATCTCTGTACATCCAGTAATAAATACCTAGAAAATTATAGGACTTAAATAAACCATAATCATTTTGGTAATCCGTTGAGTATACCAGCAAGGAGTCGATAAAAGGCTTAGCATTATCAGGCTTAACACTAATATATGTGGTGACACTATCTATATATTTATTTAACTTAAGACTATCGAAACTATCTATATCATAGGATGTAATATTTGCGATACTAGTTTGTACTGAGATTATTACAATTAGTATAAATAGAATTTGCGAGTAGTATTTGTTTTTAATCATATAGTATCATTTATACAAATATGTTGAACATCAACATAACCTACTCAAATATAATATTTTTATTTATGCAAATTAAAAATTTATTTTTTGTCAACTTCTCATATAAATTTCTCAAAGATTTAAATTAAACTTATTACATAAATTTATTTAATTTGCGGGTCTCTTATATGACTAAAGAAGAAAAAATAAAAATAGAAGAATACCTTAATAAAGAAAAACTTAAGGTAGAATCAAAAATTGAAGAACTCAAAGAGTTAACAAAGCCTATAGAACCCGACTGTGCCATTGGAAGGGTAAGCAGAATGGATGCTATTAACAACAGAAGTATTAGTGAAGCAGCACTTCAAAAGGCTAATGAGAAACTAAAAAAAATAAATATTTCATTGAGTAATATCAGTGATGAAGGGTTTGGGAAATGTATTCATTGCGGCCAGGTCATACCAATTCAAAGGTTATTGTTAATGCCTGGTTCATTGTGCGTTAAGTGTGCTCAACGACATTAAAATTATCAATATGATTAAAGTAAAAAACTATAATTGGTTGATAATTTTCAGTTTGATTTTTGCAGGTGAAATGATTTTCAGTTTACCATTTCATATAGCCCGTTTTTTCAGGCCTACGCTACTACAGGCTTTTAGTTTGACAAATACACAACTTGGAGATATAGTTTTTCCATATGGAGTATTAGCTATGCTAAGTTATTTCCCGGGAGGCTTATTGGCTGATAAATTTTCAGCACGCAAACTAATGAGCATATCATTATTTGCAACAGCATTAGGAGGATTATATATGTCTACTATTCCTGAAATTACTGGGCTTTATTTTTTATTTGGATGGTGGGGAATGACAACCATATTCTTATTCTGGGCTCCAATGATAAAAACCACCAGAAAATGGGGCGGCGAATTTTCACAAGGTAAGGCATTCGGACTTTTAGATGGTGGGCGAGGTTTGGCTGCTGCAATAGTATCTTCGCTTGCAGTTTATATACTCTCAGTTTCTTTTAATTCAGACATTAATAAAATCTCTGATACGGAAAGAATTGCAGCAATAAAGTCGATTATATGGTTGTATACAAGTATGACGTTTCTGGCCGGCATACTCATTTGGCTTATTATTCCGGATGACAAAAAAGAAAAAACTTATAACATTAAACTTAAAAATAATATCAAACTTATTTTTAGTAACAAAAATATTTGGCTTCAGGCAATAATCGTAATATGTGCATATAGCGCTTATAAGGGTCTTGATTACTATTCACTTTATGCGGTTGATATTTTAAAAATGAATGAAATAGAAGCTTCTAATTTTGTTTCAATAGCCTCCTATTTAAGATTTGCAGGTGCAATTGCAGCAGGGTTTTTAGTGGATAAATATAGTGGTAAAAAAGTCATAAGTATTACTTTTTTATTATTGGTTTTCCTGTATTTAATACTTGAGTTTATTAATACTGACAAAATAAATTCAAATATTATAATTGCAAATATCACAGTTTCATTCCTTGCAGTATATGCATTAAGAGGTGTATATTTTGCTCTTATTGAAGAGACAAATATCCCGGTCAAATTAACCGGAACAGCAGTGGGAATAATTTCAGTTTTAGGATATACACCAGATGTGTTTTTCAACTCCTTAGCTGGCAGGTTATTAGACGCCAGTCCAGGTCTGCAGGGGTATAAACACTTTTTCCTTCTCTTAGTTGGTTTTTCTACCTTAGGGCTTCTTGCAACACTATTAATAACCAGCAAAACAAAACCTGCTTTTTCCAATTAATTATACTAATTATCAATTTATTAAAACTTGAGTCTTGATTATTTCATTTTTTCTATTTTTACATAAAATTATATGTGTTTATGAGTGGTAGTTTTAAACTTATAGAAGTAACAAATAAAAAATTAATCCGACAATTTCTTGATCTTCCTTCAGCTTTATATATAAATGACAAAAATTGGGTAAGGTATCTTGATTCTGATCTTGAAAAAGTATTTAATCCCAAAAAAA
>PKTD01000006.1 GCA_002869315.1 Marinilabiliales bacterium
AATTAACACCTTCATTTTTTAATTCCTTATTTCTTAAAAACTCAAAATTTTCAAAATTATTTGAATTATCATCCATTAGTTTCACAGTCTCATTAACTGAATTTGCTTTAAAGATTCCAATTCCGGCTTTTGCCTGAAGCCATTTCTCTTCTATAATCTTATCAAGCATATTATTGGCATCATCATATAGTTTTTTGGCCTCATCACCTTTTAAAACATCATCGAATATTGCAGGATACTTACCAGATATTTTCCATGCATGAAAAAAGAAAGTCCAATCTATATACTCTCTGATATCTGCGATTGAGAAATCATCGAAATATTTTACTCCCGTAAATTTTGGTTTGGGAGTTTCAAAATTATCCCAATCTATGAGTGCTTTGTTATTTTGTGCTTCCTCAAAACTAATATAATGATTAGGTTTATTTGAGTTCTCGTGTTTTTCTCTTAATTGCGAGTATTTCTCAGCAATTTCATTAACATAATCTGCTTTGGTGGTTTCAGAAAGCAATTTTCCCACAACATTAATTACTTTTGAAGCATCACGCACATGTATCACCGGATTGCTATAATTCGGGGATATCTTCACAGCAGTATGAACCGGAGAAGTTGTTGCCCCACCTATCAATAAGGGTATATCATAGTTGAGGCGTTTCATTTCACTGGCAACATGAACCATTTCTTCCAGTGAAGGAGTTATAAGACCACTAAGGCCCAGGATATCAGCATTCTCGTTTTTAGCAACCTCCAATATTTTTTCTGCAGGCACCATAACTCCCAGATCTACAACATCATAGTTGTTACACTGTAAAACCACACCAACTATATTTTTTCCAATATCGTGAACATCACCTTTTACAGTAGCCAGCACAATTTTACCATTTCCTTTGGCGCCTTCAACTTTTTCACTTTCTATATAGGGCAATAAAATTGCCACAGCCTTTTTCATTACTCTGGCACTTTTAACCACCTGAGGTAGGAACATTCTACCACTTCCAAAAAGATCACCTACCACATTCATCCCGTTCATTAATGGAATTTCAATTACCTCAATGGCTCTATCATAATTTTGTCGAGCTTCTTCAACATCTTCATCCAGATAATCAGTTATTCCTTTTATTAGTGCATGCTCCAATCGGGCATCTACTTCAAGGCTTCTCCATTCTAGTTTATTTTCGGACTTATCCTTTGCAGTATCATCAATTTTATCGGCATAAGACAGAAGTCGAGCAGTGGCATCCTTACGGCGATTAAGCACTAGGTCTTCTGCATATTTCCTAAGATCAGAATCTATCTCATCATAAATTTGTAACATGCCGGGATTTACTATACCCATATCCATTCCTGCTTTTATGGCATGGAACAGGAAAACCGAATTTATAGCTTCACGAACCGTATTATTTCCTCTGAAAGAGAAAGACAGGTTACTTACGCCACCACTAACCTTACAATATGGAAGGTTGTCTTTTATCCATTTGGTAGCATTTATAAAATTTACAGCATAATTATTATGCTCATCTATGCCAGTACCTATGGCCAGGATATTAGGGTCGAAAATTATATCTTCAGGATGAAAATCAACTTTTTCGGTTAGAAGTTTATATGCTCGTTGGCAGATTTCAATTTTCCTTTCAAAACTGTCTGCCTGACCTGTTTCATCAAATGCCATTACCACAACAGCAGCCCCATAGGCTTTGATTTTTTTTGCCAATTCAAGGAATTCATCTTCCCCGTTTTTCAAACTTATGGAATTTACTATAGACTTGCCCTGAGTACATTTCAGTCCGGCTTCAATAACCTCCCATTTTGAAGAGTCGATCATAATAGGTAGTTTGGCTATATCTGGTTCTGAGGCCAGCATATTTAAAAACAATGGCATTTCCTTTTGTGCGTCCAGAAGTCCATCATCAAGGTTTACATCCAGTATTTGTGCTCCTCCTTCTACCTGATGGCGCGCAACTGATAATGCTTCTTCATATTTCTTTTCACGGATAAGGCGAGCAAATTTGCGAGAACCGCTAACATTAGTACGTTCACCAATATTCACAAAATTTATCTCTTTTGAAATATTTAAGGGTTCTAATCCGCTAACTCCTGTAACATGCGTATTTGCTATTGGTTGCCTGACTGATGATTTCTCTGCAAGTTTGGCAATTTCCTTAATATGGTCAGGTGTTGTACCACAGCAGCCGCCAACAATATTCGTAAATTTATTATCCAGAAAATCGTGTATATGAGCAGCCATTTTACTAGGACTCTCATCATACTCACCAAATTGATTAGGTAATCCTGCATTGGGATAAACACTTACATAAAAGTTAGCCTTTTTTGCTAGTTCTTCGAGGTGAGGACGCATTTGATCGGCACCAAGAGAACAATTAAGTCCAACACTTAGAAGGTCTATATGTGAAACAGATGTAAGAAATGCCTGAAGGGTTTGTCCTGAAAGAGTTCTGCCACTGGCATCCGAAATAGTCCCTGAAACCATTACGGGAATTTTAAGATTCAATTTCTGAGATAATTCGTCTATAGCTATTAATGCTGCCTTGGCATTTAAAGTATCGAATATTGTTTCCACTAAGAGCAAATCAGCGCCACCTTCAATAAGAGACTCTGCCTGCTCAAAATAATTTTCACGCAATTCATCAAAACTAATGTTTCTGAATCCTGGCTTATCTACCAGTGGACTCATGGAGGCCGTTTTATTTGTAGGGCCCATAGCACCAGCAACAAAGCGTGGTTTTTCAGGGGTTTGCCTATTGAAATGTTCGGCTGCTCTTTTAGCAAGTGTAGCGGCCTTGAAATTAATTTCCTTTACATATTCCTCCATACCGTAATCCGACATAGATATTCTAGTGGAGTTGAAAGTGTTTGTTTCTATTATATCTGCTCCCGCTTCAAGATATTCCTTATGAATATCTTCAATTATTTTAGGTTGTGTAAGGCAAAGCAGATCGTTATTTCCTTTTTGAGGAATTTCAGCATCCGCAAACCTCAGTCCTCTGTAATCCTGTTCATCTAATTTATGCTGCTGTATCATGGTCCCCATAGCACCATCCAGAACCATAACTCTATTTCTAAGTATGTCTTTTATATTAGTCTTCATAGTATTTGCATTTAGTAAAACAGCTCTTTTGGTAGCTATTTATTTTTTTAATACAATTCAAATAAATATCATCAGGATTAATCCTGCCAATTTATTTTGACTTAAAATTAATTAGTTTTTGCATTTTTACTCAACTTATAATTCCCTCCAAAATATTTCAGAGGGCTAGGTATTGGCACCTTTTTCGCTTCGCTAAAGGTTGCCAGGGTTTCTCTGAGCCTAATCTCTCCACCCTTCTTTATAAATCAAAATTCCCGGAAACGGGCATTTGAATTATGAAGCAAATATACAAATTTTTAGAAGTTTAGGGCCTAAACTTCCTCATATGATGAGATTTAATAAAAAAATAACATTTCTTGTGAATTTCAAGAAAAAATTAATTTATTAAAATTATGATAATTTTCTGAAATAAAGTATAATTATACCCCAAATCAATATAACTATCCAACAATTCTGAAATGCTGAGTATTTTGGATTACCAAATCATTATTTCGAATGGGCTTGCAATGAAACCTACATGAATTGCATGCCGCCAATAGTTGATCTCCAAGAGAGTCACCTATTTTTTCTAATGATTGTAATTGCTGATAACTGTCTTGTTTTCGAAATTCACTAAAAGGACATGCCTGATTTTCTCTATTATAAACACAGCGGTGCATAAGTCCTGATAGTTTTAGCCACTTTGATTCTGTCATAATAAATGCATTTATTTCTTATAATGACAGAATAAAAATCCAAGGGTCACATTTTTGGAGAATAAAGTCAATATTTCTAGATTAATGTAAATTTAAATATTCAATAACAAAGTTTAACTTTTGTAAAATATGGATCTTTACTATGTATTAAAATTAGAATTATCTTTGCAGCCCTAAAATTATAGTAGAAATATTCTAAACATAATACTTATGAGTACAACTTTAGTTGAAAAAATTGATTACAAAGTTGCCGACATCAGTCTTGCAGAATGGGGTCGAAAAGAGATAGAAATAGCGGAAAAAGAAATGCCGGGTTTAATTTCTGTAAGGAAGAAATTCTCCGCAGAAAAACCTTTACAAGGTGTAAGAGTAATGGGATCATTACATATGACTGTTCAAACAGCAGTACTTATAGAAACTCTTGTGGAATTAGGTGCTGATGTACGTTGGGCAAGTTGTAATATTTTCTCCACCCAGGATCATGCTGCTGCTGCAATTGCTGCTGCTGGCGTTCCAGTTTTTGCCTGGAAAGGCGAAACTCTTGAAGAATATTGGTGGTGTACTAACCAGGCACTATCATTTCCTGATGGAAAAGGTCCACAGTTGATAGTTGATGATGGTGGTGATGCAACTTTATTAATTCACAAAGGCTTTGAAGCAGAAAACGATGCTAGTGCATTAGATGTTGAAGCCACAAGTGAAGAGGAGGAAGAGATATTAAAACTGTTGAAGTCTGTTTTGGCGGAAGATCCACAAAGATGGCATCGTACGGCAGCAGAATGGAAAGGTGTTTCTGAAGAAACAACCACAGGTGTTCACCGTTTATACCAGATGAAAGAAGCCGGTAAACTTTTAGTTCCTGCCATTAATGTAAACGATTCTGTTACCAAATCTAAATTCGATAATCTTTACGGATGTCGTGAATCACTTGCCGATGGAATTAAGCGTGCAACAGATGTTATGCTAGCCGGAAAAGTTGTTGTTGTAGCAGGTTATGGTGATGTTGGAAAAGGTTCAGCACACTCCATGAAAACTTATGGTGCTCGTGTTATTGTTACCGAAATAGATCCTATTTGTGCTCTTCAGGCTGCAATGGAAGGCTTTGAAGTTACAACCATGGAAGAGGCTGTTAAAGAAGGTAATGTTTTTGTAACCACAACAGGAAACAAAGACATTATTACAGCAGAACATATGGCAAACATGAAAGACGAAGCCATTGTTTGTAATATAGGTCATTTTGACAATGAGATACAGGTTTCTCAATTGGAAAACTATAAAGGAATTCAAAAGACAAATATTAAGCCTCAGGTTGATAAATATACTTTTGAAGATGGTCATTCAATTTATCTTCTTGCTGAAGGAAGACTTGTAAACTTAGGATGTGCAACAGGACACCCTTCATTTGTTATGAGTAATTCATTTACTAACCAGACTCTGGCACAGATAGAACTTTGGAAAAACCGTGAGGATTATGAAATAGATGTTTATCGTTTACCAAAACATCTTGATGAAGAAGTTGCAAGATTACACCTTGAACAAATTGGTGTGAAACTTACGAAACTTACCAAAGAACAGGCTGATTATTTGGGAATTGACCAAAATGGCCCTTATAAACCTGATCATTATAGATATTAATATATTGACATATAATATTAAAAGGTCTCCATTATTGGAGGCCTTTTTTTTTAATTGTAAATATGTAATAAATTACCATCGTAAACAGCAGAATACTGGATTAACGAATACCTGCCCTCACCTTCTATAATTGTGCCGTCATATATAAAATAACTTGTTTCTGTACAAGTATCTCTTACCATCGGAAAATACTCTCCAACCAATAGTTTGGTACAAATACTTGACTCACAACATGCATCAGGATCATTAGGTGGTTGCCTTTCGTAAGCTACAAACTTGTCAATATCAGAACGGTATACTATAATCCCACGACTCCCATAAGGTATATATACTCCTGGCTTTTCATCCAGATATACCCATCCTCCTACAGTATTCAGTTCTTGAAATATGGTTGTATTAGGATTAATACTAATATTAATGTTTACATCAGGTATATTGGGATTTAAATTTCCTTTATTACAGGATATTGAAAACACAAACACAATAAAAACAAATAAAAACCAAATTACTATCTTATTTCTCATTATTTATTCTTTAAAAAAGAATTAATTCTTATTAAAACCTAATTATCTGAAATTAATATCAATTAGGAAATTACTCTTTATTATTCCTAATGTTAACGCCACGAAATTAATTATATTTTCTTCAACTAAATTATTAAGAATATCCTTATAATTAATTAGTTTTGCAGTCAGCATGAATGTTAATTTGAAACCAAAAAATATAATTGCAATAATCCTTCTAGCCATTTTTTTGGCCATTAACCCTTCGTGCAAAACAAAAGAAAAAGTAAGTAAAGAAGTTAGAGAAGCAGAAAAGATTCAGGAAGAACAAGATAAACAAGCCCAAAAAGAATACGAGCAAGCGGTTAAAGAACATCGCAAAAAGCAAAGTGACTATGCTAAAAGTTTAATGAAGGACATGAAAAAACGCCAGAAGAAGAATAACCTTGTTAGAAAACGTTCTTTATGGGATCAGATTTTTCGTAGGAATTGCTACAAACCAAAATAAATTTAACAAAACTTAATAAACTTTTAATGTACAAATAGTTTCCAGAGTGTAAAAAGTTTATATTTTTGCACTTCAAAAATTTGATAACACTATTTGTATGCAAAAAATAAAGTTAATAATAAGTTTAATTATTGTAATTTCTTCTTTTGGCATTACTGAGGCTCAAGAAGTTAAAAAATTTTCATTACAACAGGCCCTGGATTATGCAATGAATAATAATTACGATCTGATAAGGTCGGAAATGGATATTGATATTGCGAAGCAAAGGATAAAGGAGTCTACTTCTACAGGTTTACCTCAAATTAATGCGTCTATTGGTTACAATGATAATATTGCACGTCCAACAATGATTCTTCCTCCCGAATTTTCACCAGATCCAAGTTTAAGAGAAGTGCAGTTTGGTACAAAATATGATGCCACTTTGGGAGCAAGTGCTTCACAGTTGGTGTTTAGTGGCGAGTATATTGTTGGTTTAAAAGCGGCAAAAAAATATCTGGAAAGCACTAACGCTGAATTATTTAAAAACAAAGTAGCTGTAAAACAACAAGTTGCCAATTCCTATTATAATGTATTAACGGTTGAGAGATCCTTAGTAATAATTGACACAACTTTGAAGATAACCCGAAATCTTGCTGAGGAAACAAGGCAAATATTTGAAGTAGGCCTAAATGAAGATATAGATGTAGATCAGTTAGAACTTTTGGTTTCAGATATGGAAGCTACTAAAGTAAATTTCGAAAATCAAAGAATCCTGGCATATTCATATCTGAAATTTTATTTAGGACTGAATGAGCAAGACAGTATCGTACTGACTGACAATATCGATTCCTTAATATATAATCTTGAGGCATCGTCATATTTATCTGAAAAGTTTGAGATTAATACAAACCCTGATTTCTTCTTACTTCAAAAACAAAAAGAGTTAACCAGCCTACAGGTAGATCTGGAAAAGGCTTCATATTTACCAAGTATAAATGCATTTCTCAACTATCAAACTATGGCTCAGAGAGATGAGTGGAACTTCTTTGATTCAGGCAAATGGTATCCTAGCGCAACTTTCGGTGTTACCATGAACATCCCAATATTTTCAAGTGGGACAAGAGCCTCAAAGTTAAAACAGGCTAAACTTGTTTTCGACCAAATTAATGTTCAGGAAAATCAGTTAAAGAACCAACTGAACCTGCAATATATAAATGCTCGAAACAATTTTATTAACCAATATAAAGTATACGTAAATAAGGAAAAGAACAGGAAAGTTGCAGAGAAAATATACAGAAAAACAACTGAAAAATATTCACAAGGTTTGGCAAGTAGTCTGGATATCTTAAATACACATAACCAGTTTCTGACTGCTGAAAGTGAATTCCTAACTGCATCCCTATCATATTTAGAGGCAGGGGAAGAACTTAAAAAAGTACTATCAAAAAGTTACTAAAATGCAGAATAATATTAAAGAACATTTAAGCAGAATTTCAAGTCTGTTTAAAAAATATGGAATAAAAAGTGTAACTATGGATGATGTTTCCAGAGAATTGGGGATATCAAAAAAAACTCTCTATACATATTTTGATGATAAGACCGATCTTGTTGAAAAAGTATTGACATTGGAATTTGAGGAGAAATCATGTAGTTTCATAAATTCCATGGCTAACAGAGCAAATGCCTTAGAAGAACTATTTGAATATTATAAAATTCAAATCAGAATATTAAGTTCGCAGCAAGCAAATTTTATATACGATTTAAAAAAGTACTATCCTGCGCAATTTGAGAAGTTCAGTAATCGCAAAAAAGACCTAATGATTGCTAAGGTTAAGCAGAACCTGAAACGTGGTAAAGAAGAAGGTATATATAGACAAGATATAAACGAAGATATAATAACACGCTTACACGTAGCAAGGATAGAATCACTAAGAACTTCTGATCTATTCACCAATGAAGAAATTTTAAGTCCGGAATTTTTTGCTGAAGCATTTAAGTACCATGTTTATGGAATTTCTAGTGAAGAAGGAAGGAAAATTATAAATAATAATATCGAAAAATTAATTGAAAACGCTCTAAAATAATGAAAAATACATTTTTAATACTAACAATAATTATATCACCTGTGGCATGCAATAGTGAAAGAACTGCAGAGACCATCAAAAGTGAAATAACGGAAAAAGAAAATTCAATTGAGGCCCTAAACTCTGATATTGAGGAGTTAGTTGCAGAACTTAATGAATTAAATCCAGACAGTGAATATACTGGTAAAAGAATAGCTGTTAGGACAATTACTTTAAATCCTACTACCTTCGAACATTATTTTGAAGCAGCAGGTGAAATAGAAAGTGTTAATGAGGCATATATTAGCCCTGAAGTTAACGGTCAAATTGAAGAAATTCCTGTAAAGGAAGGTCAAAAGGTAAAAAAAGGCCAGTTACTTGTAAAACTTAATACAAATCTTATTGAGAAAAACATTGCAGAGATTAAAACACAGATGAATTTTGCCAAAACAATGTATGATAAGCAAAGTGAATTATGGAATAAGAAAATTGGTTCAGAAGTGCAATATTTGCAGGCGAAGAATAATTATGAAACTCTTCAAGATAAATATAAAACTTTGAAAACTCAATACGATAAATCACTAATTACAGCTCCATTTTCAGGCGAAGTTGAAGATATTTTACTTAAAGAAGGAGAACTGGCATCTCCCGGTATTAGGCTTATGCAATTAGTTTCGCTCGACAAACTTGTTCTTAAAGCCAAACTTTCAGAATTTTATATTTCTTCCATTAAAGAAGGTGATAGAGTTGTAGTTAGTTTCCCATCATATTCTCATTTACAAGTTGATGCAACTGTAACAAGAGTGGGAAATGTTATCGACAAACAAAACCGAACATTTATTGTAGAAATCGAATTGGATAATCACGACAACAGACTAAAGCCCAATATGTTGGCAAACATTACCATAAATGATTATAGTGCTAAAAACAGTATGGTTATACCATCTGTCCTAATTAAACACGATTTAAGTGGAAAATATATTTTTGTTCTTAATCAGGATGGCAAATTAAATAAAGCCAAAAAGAAATATGTTGTACCTGGAAAGTCCTATAAAAGTAAAACTGAAATTCTTTCGGGCCTAAATGAAGGTGACACCATAATTACTGACGGATACAACAACGTATCTGAAGGAAGTGTTGTTAAAATTATCAAATAAGCTTTTAATATGGACAATAATAATATAGAACATAAAACAAAAACTGTAAGAGATTTTTGGCTGTCGACTTGGGCACTCAAAAATAAAAATACAGTATACCTCATTATGTTGGTAAGTCTATTTTTTGGGATGTATTCTTACATTTCTTTACCAAAGGAATTATTCCCCGAAATAAAAATACCAACTATAATGGTCCAGACAATATACCCCGGCAATCCCCCTGTGGATATTGAAAATCTTTTAAGCAGACCACTGGAAAAGGAAATTGAATCTGTAAAGGGGATAAAAAAAATGACATCGCTTTCTTCACAGGATGTTTCAAACATTTTTATTGAGTTTAATACTGATGTTGAAATAAAAACTGCTTTGCAGGATGTGAAGGATGCAGTTGATAAAGCAAAAAGCGACTTGCCCGATGACCTTTTGGACGATCCAATGGTTACCGATATAGATCTATCGGAATTCCCTGTAATTAATGTTAACTTATCAGGAGATTTCGGCATAAACGAATTAAAAGATTATGCTGAAGAACTGAGTGATTAGTTTGAAACTATTTCCGAAGTTTCATCGGTAAACATTACCGGTATCACTGAAAGGGAAGTAAAAATCAAACTCGACCCTTATAAAATGAGCACCCTTGAGATTAGTTTTACTGATATTGAAAATGCAATTGCATCAGAAAACATATCCATGTCAGGAGGAGATCTTGAGATTGGAGAAATAAGACGCTCCATTAGAATGATAGGTGAGTTTGATAACCCAAAAGATATTGAAGGAATAATTGTAAAGTCGGAAAAGGGAAAAATAGTTTATCTGCGCGACATTGGCCAGGTTGAATATGGCTTTAAAGACAGAGACAGTTATGCACGATTAGACCATAAAAATGTTGTCTCCCTTCAGGTGGTGAAGAAAAGTGGAGAAAACCTATTATCAACTATTGATCAGGTATTTGATATACTTGATGAAGCTCATGAAACAAAAATGATACCTGACAATTTGGTAGTTACAATTACCAACGATCAAAGTGATATTGTTAAAATGCAACTTTCCAATCTGGAAAACAGCATCATAATGGGTATCATATTCGTTGTATTTGTTTTATTCCTTTTCCTGGGTACAAGAAATTCCCTTTTCGTGGGTATAGCAATTCCAATGTCGATGTTGATTTCATTTTTAGTAATGGGAATGATGGGTACAAAAATTAATATGATTGTATTATTCTCACTTATCCTAGCGTTGGGTATGCTTGTTGATAATGCCATTGTAGTTACCGAAAACATTTATCGATACCTAAGTCAGGGTTATACTGTTTTTGAAGCAGCACGTCAAGCAACCGGGGAAGTAGCACTTCCTATTATTTCTTCAACTGCTACTACACTTGCTGCGTTTTTCCCACTTCTTTTCTGGAAGAGTATAATGGGAGAATTTATGTCTTACTTACCACAAACATTAATAATTGTTCTGGTTTCTTCTCTTTTTGTTGCGCTTGTATTAATTCCTGTCATTTTCATTCAGTTTTACAAAAGAGGTGAAAATATAACTTTACCAAAGGCAAAAAGAAGTTTATTCATTGCTGCAATATTATTAATTGTAGCAGTTTTAGCTTATGCTGCAGGTGTAAACTGGATAGGAACCGTGCTGATAATATTTGCAATCATTGGCTTGATGAATCTGGCTTTCCTGTCACGCCTGGCCTTATGGTTTCAAAATGTTGGTTTGGTGTGGATGGAAAATTTCTATACTAAGTTTATAAGATTTGCCCTTAGCAAAAACAACCCCTTTTATCTGATAAGTGGAACATTTATTTTAATGATAATTACCATGATGTTCTATTTTGGTAATAATCCCAAAGTAGACTTCTTCCCAAGCGCAGATCCAAAACTTATTAACGTAAAGGCTGATTTACCAATTAGTACGGATATAGAAGTAACAGACTCTGTGGTTAGAGATTTGGAATCAAGAGTCTTCGAACTTCTTGATCCAAATATGAAAGTAGTAGAATCAGTTTTAGCAATTACCGGTAAAGGTGCTGTTGGTCAAAATGAAGGATTCAACGGTAGAGGAGGCTCTCCAAACAGAGGATTAATTACAATAAATTTTGTTGATTTTGAGGATAGAGATGGTATCAGCACCAATGATATTATGGAAGAACTTGCAGACTCATTGGTTGGCAGGTATCCTGGAATAACATTAACTGTTGAAAGACAGGAAGAAGGTCCTCCAACAGGTAAGCCAATAAATCTTGAAATAAGTGGTAAAGATTTTACTAAGCTGCTGGACCTTTCAGACGATATTATTTCGATTGTAAATAGCGAAAATATTCCAGGAATTGAAGAACTTCAAATTGATTTGGATAAAGAAAAGCCGGAATTGCTCATAAACATAGATCGTGAAAAGGCCAGAAGATATGGCTTATCAACAGGTCAGATTGCCAGTGCTGTAAGGACTGCATTATTTGGAAAAGAAATTTCAGATTATAAAGATGGAGAAGATGAGTATAAAATAGTTATGAAACTAGAAGATAGGTACAGAAATAATATCAGCGACCTTATCAACCAACGTATAACTTTTAGAAGTGCATCCAGTGGAAAAATTGTTCAGGTTCCCATCTCAGCTGTAGCTGATTTTGAGTATAGTTCAACTTACGGATCTATTACCAGAATAGATAAAAAACGCGTTGTTACAATATTTTCAAACGTTCTTCAAGGTTATAATGCCAATGAAATTAATAATGAAATGAAGTCCATAATGGCTAATTATGATATGCCTCCTGGATACGATTATGCATTTACCGGAGAACAGGAAGAGCAGGAAGAATCTATGGCCTTTCTTGCAACAGCAATGCTAATAGCAGTTTCCCTTATTACTATCATTCTGGTATCGCAGTTTAATTCTTTTGTTAAACCAGGGATTATTATGTTTACCGTACTTTTAAGTACAATTGGTGTGTTTGGAGGTCTTGCCACCTTTAAAATGGACTTTATAGTAATTATGACAGGAATAGGTATTGTTTCTCTTGCAGGTGTTGTAGTTAATAATGGTATAGTTCTTATTGACTATATAGGCCTTGTTAAGTTAAGGAAGAAAGAAGAATTAGGTATCGATGAAAATGAAGATCTTTTACTGGAGGATGCCAAAGAATGTATAGTGGAAGCTGGAAAAACAAGATTAAGACCTGTATTACTTACTGCAATCACAACAATTTTAGGTCTTATGCCTCTTGCTGTAGGACTAAATATTGATATTGTAAGTTTCCTAAACAATTTTAATCCTAATATTTACTTTGGTGGAGATAATGCTGTATTCTGGGGCCCCATGTCATGGACAGTTATTTTCGGGTTGAGTTTTGCAACCTTCCTAACATTGGTCATAGTTCCTGCAATGTATCATGCACTTTACCTTGCCAAGATTAAATTTATTGGGCTGACTAAAAAAAATAAATAAAAAATTCAATAACATTATGTTAGGCAGGCCATAAACCTGCTTAACATTTTTTTACATCATAAAAACAATATTTTCAGTAGCTTTGCATTGTATTATAACAGATAAATTATAATTTATAAAAAATGACCAAAATTATTAGATTACTCCCGAAAACCATTATGGCTTTGCTGGTTGCATCCTTATTAATAGGAGGTGCCACAAGTTGTAAAAGCAAAAAAAAGTTAGCTAAAGAAAAGGCAGCAGCAGAATATGCTATGAAAGTAGATAATGCCAAGAAAGATCTTAATGCAATTATTAATGGCAATACAGATTGGACAAGCGAACAAATGGCAGACAGAATTGCTAAAATAAAAGATTATAATATTCAGGATGAAGATGTCCAGAAATTGATTAAACAGGCAGAGACTAAAGTAGAAGAGGTTAAAGCTGATGAAATGCGTCGCGCTGAAGAAGAAAGACTTAGGCGTGAATAAGAGGCAAAACGCAGTGCAGTGCAATCAGAATTTGCAGTTATCGACAATCAATTTAATTCAATAGCAGCAGCAAATGGCGTTGATGATGCCAATAACAAAATTCAAACTACTCTTAACTATTTTGAAACACCAGATATTCCTGTATTAATAATTATTAGCCAAAATGGAGGATTCAATGACTATGATCGTCCTACAACTATTACAAAATTCCTAAACTACTTAAAGGATAAAAAGGCATATAAATATCGTGTGGAGTCTGCAAAGAAAAACAGTTCAGGAAAAATTACCGAATTAGAATTAATTACAAAATAAACCAGCCATGAAACGAATAGCATTAGCATTAATTATATTAGCATCATTTGGAGTTTCTGGCCTTTTTGCCCAGGAATTAAGCCCTGAAAGAAAGCAGGCTATAGATAGTCTTGCCTTGGAAAAAGTTAGAGATTTAAGTAAATATATCAGCATTATTGGCAGCAAAGAAACTCCATGGAGTGAAGCCAATCGTGTTATAGACAGAGCTGAAGAACTGTTTATGCAAGGTAGCGAAATAGGAGTTTCTTCATTGGCCCGCCCCGAAATAAGTTATTATACTGTACGCAAATATTTCGAGCGTTTGATGCGCCTTAACTATAATAAAGTTGAAATTTCATGGTATAATATTGAATATGTTAGCGACCTGCAAAAGCAACCTGACGGGACCTATGTAGGAGTTATCACAATCTTCCAGAAATTTAAAGGTTATGACGCTGAAGGCAGGTTAGTATATCAAGACACAACAAAAAAAGATATTACAGTATATGTAAAACGTAAAGAAACCCAAATAGGCGGACGACTTATAGGTTTCTGGGATGTTTTATTAGGAGATATAAGAGTTAAGGAAACTACAAGATAAATTACTTGTGGGTTAAAAAGCACCAAAGCCGTCTTGCCTATGCGAGATGGCTTTTTTTTGTTTATTTTTTGAAGTTTTTAAATACTATATTAATTTTACAATTCGTTCTAATAAATAATAATGTAATTGATGCGTAGATTAATACTCATATTATCCTTTTTATTGACATCTGGCTTAACTTTTTCACAGTTTACGGATGGATACAATCAACGTGAAGCTCTTGAAATGATAGCCATCTGCAATAGTTTTACTTTTCAGGATGTTCTGGGTACTGATAACCCTATTATTCCACAGGGATATAAAAAGATTTATCAATCAGAACCATTGGGTATGGATAATAAGTGGCAACTTTTGGAAGGTCCCAATTATGCTGTAATAAATATTAGAGGCTCTACTACCGATCCTTTAAACTGGATGACTAATCTGTATTCGGCAATGATACCTGCTAATGGCAGTATTACACTTCCCGATGGACTACTTGTCGACTATTATTTATCCGACAACCCATTAGCAAATGTTCATGCCGGATGGACTCTTGCCATGGCCTTCTTATCTCAAGATATTGTAAATAAAATTAAATCACTTAACAAAAGAGGAATTTATTTCTTTATTATTACTGGTCACAGTCAGGGAGCAGCAATAGCACAACTACTGAGATCCTATTTAGAAAATGCACCATCAGGATTAGTCAATAAGAAAAATGAATTCAAAACCTATGTTTTTGCCTCACCAAAACCTGCAAACACTTATTTTGCAAGGAATTACACAAATTACTATAAAAACTCAAGTTTTATAATTAATAATCCAAAAGATCCTGTAATCAGCCTGCCCATGACCAAAGATGATGGTTCACTATTCGATTTGGATGAAGCATATGAACAACTTACTGATACCAACAGAAATTATTTTAAAACTATTGCCATAAAGGCCTTAGGACGAATTATTACTGGAAGTAAAGACTCTTTATACATAAGAAAGTCAGGTGTAAATATTCAAAAACAACTTGATAAATATTTAGGGCCTATTAAAATGCCCGGATATGTCGCAGATATGGATTATACCTATCCGGTTAAACCCATTTATATTGAACCATTTATGTATTTCAATTTCAATAATAAACCTTACTATCGTGATTTTAAAATGGATTCATCAAAGTTACTTTATCAGCACAAACCATATCTTTACTTTCTGGAATACCAGAGGGAATTTTTTAATGATGAGTATCAGAAATGGTAATTTATTTTTAACAGAATTTTATTCTAAATCCTATTTCTTTTTACCCCAACTATCTCTTAAAGGTACGGTTCGGTTAAATATAAGATTGTTGTCAGAACTATCTTTGTCAACACAAAAATACCCGAGACGCTGAAACTGGAATTTATCTCCTTTTTTGGCATCCTTCAAAGAAGGCTCTAACTTACAATTATTTAATATCTTCAACGATTCAGGATTTAGAAATTCTTTAAAGTCTTTTTCTTTATGTCCGGCAGGATCTTCATCATTGAAAAGTCGGTCGTAAAGCCTTACTTCAGCTTCAATACAGTTTGAAGCAGAAACCCAATGCAAAGTGCCTTTAACTTTTTTACCACTGGTATCGCTGCCTGATTTTGTTTGAGGATCGTATGTACAATAAATTTCGCTTACATTTCCATCAACATCCTTTTTAAAATCTTCACATTTAACAATATAAGCACCCTTTAGCCTTACTTCACGACCCGGGCCCATACGGAAGAATTTTTTCGGTGGATCCTCCATAAAGTCTTCTCTTTCGATGTAAATCTCTCTCGTAAAAGGAACATTTCTACTACCTGCTGATTCATCTTCTGGATTATTTATCAAATCCATGTTTTCTACCTGATTCTCAGGATAATTAGTAATTATAACTTTTACAGGATTTAGAACTCCAAATACTCTGGGGGCTATTTTGTTCAGGTGTTCACGAACACTAAATTCAAGTAATCCCACATCAATTACATTGTCGCGCTTTGCAACTCCTATGCGGTCAGCAAAAGCCCTTATCGATTCAGGAGTATAACCTCTTCTTCTTAATCCTGAAATTGTTGGCATACGTGGATCATCCCAGCCATTTACATGTTTGTCTTTCACAAGTTCCAGCAGTTTCCTTTTACTCATCACCGTATATGACAGATTCAGTCGTGCGAATTCAATCTGTCTGGGACGATAATCTGTTGTAGCTATCTGATCTAAAAACCAATTATACAGTGGACGGTGAACTTCAAACTCCAAAGTGCATACCGAATGTGTTATTCCTTCAATAAAATCAGACTGACCATGAGCCCAGTCGTACATAGGATATATATTCCATTCATCACCAGTACGATGATGTTCCTGATGCAATATCCTGTACATGATGGGATCACGCATGTGCATATTAGGAGAACTCATATCGACTTTCGCCCTCAACACTATTGAACCATCAGGATATTCACCATTCTTCATGGCCTCGAACAATTGTAAATTCTCCTCAACGCTTCTTTTTCTACCCGGACTTTCAATTCACGGTGAGGTAGGAACGCCCCTTTGCTCACGAATTACTTCCTGTGGCTGATCGTCAACATAAGCTTTTGACCGCTTGATCATATCAACAGCCCAATCATATAATTGTTGGAAATAATCAGAAGCATAATATGGCTTATCATGCCATTTAAATCCCAACCATTCAATATCTTCTTTTATGGAGTCAACATATTCAACATCCTCTTTTTCAGGATTAGTATCATCAAATCGAAGATTACATAGACCATTATATGATTCCGCAAGGCCAAAATTTAAACATATTGATTTTGCATGTCCAATATGCAAATAACCATTTGGCTCCGGTGGAAACCTGAGATGAATCCTTCCCTCATTTTTCTTTTCAAGAAGATTCTCTTCAATTATGCTTTCTATAAAATTAAGCGACCTTTTTTCGTTTTCAGGAATATCCATTTTCTATGTGTTCTGTAAGATTAAAATTAGTATGCAAAATTAAATGAAAAATTGGTTTTTATTACTTAAATAAAAAATACTTTAAAAGCCTTTCAGTGACTAGTTTTATCAATAAATAATTAGGATTCAGCCAAAAGTATAATTTAAATATTTGATAAGATATTGTATGCAATTATTAATGACCTTGAGATAAAACAGGATTAAAATTTAATATTTATCAGAATAATGTTTATTCCAATCTTAAACAATTAAAACTGTTCGGTGGTGTACAATTTCTGTTTGTTGATGAACAAATAAATTCTAGAAAAAAATTAGCAATCTTACGTAACAAATTTATTTACTGTATTTTACAGTTTTTGGCACGCCATTGGTTAATACCTATACGCAACCATTAATATTTTTAACTAATACAAAAAAGTCATGAAAACAAGAATCGCAACTGTTATGTTACTGTTAGGCCTCTTTTTGGCCTCCACAGCTTTCGCTTTTGAACCTGTTCCTGCTAACAGTCAGGCAAAAAAAGAGGTAAAAAGTTTAATCAAAAAACATATTATTTATCCTGCTTTTGCAGTAGAAAACAAAATTGAATGTACAGTATACATGAGTTTAGTAATAAACGAAAATGGAATGCTGGAAGTTGATTGTGCAAATTGTTCATGTCCTGAAGTAAAGGATTTTACAATTAAAACAATTGAGAAGATAGATTCAAAAGCCCTAAAGAATTTCAAGGGTCAAACAATGAAATTAAAGGTAACCTACGACTTGAAGTAGGTAGAATAACTCCACATATTCCTATCAGCAACATGGCGATAGGGCTTCAGGATTCTAATCATATTTTTGAACCTGAATTGTTTTTTGGTAGCCCGGCTGAAGTTTCAGTCGGGTTTTTTTATGCTACATTTGCACTTAATGGAATCCATTGAAAAATACATTATTAAAGCAGATGATCTTCCCGTAAGACTATTGGATTTCTGTATCAAAAATTTAAAAAAAATAAATACCAGAGCAGGCATAAAAAAGGCCCTTAAGAGGGAAGAAATATATTTAAATGGAAAAGTTTGTGGCGGAGGAAGGTGGCTAAATGAAAATGATATTGTAGAAATTTTTGAGCCAAAAATATCTAATCACAAATCATTTCCTTTGAAATTAAAGATTGTATTTGAAGACGATTTAATAGCGGTGATTGAAAAACCTGCCGGATATGAGGTAAGTGGTAATAAATTTAAAACCATACAAAATGCCCTTACATATAACCTTAAACCTTCTCAAAAAGTTGATAGGCTTTCACGTCCGGTGCCAGTGCATCGTCTGGACTATGGAACAAGTGGTCTACTGATATGTGCCAAAACACATACAGCCGCATTTGACTTAAGTAAGCAATTTGAAGAAAAATTAATCCATAAAACCTATCATGCAATAGTAAATGGATCACCTTCAAATGAAGGCATAATAAAAGATAAAATAAATGGGAAAACAGCAGAAACACATTTTAAAAAACTAAATACTATCAATTCATTAGTGGCGGGTCAAATAAGTTTGCTTAAATTAAATCCACTTACCGGAAGAAAACATCAAATCAGAATTCACCTATCAGGCATTGGTCATCCTATAGTAGGCGATAAAGACTATATGGGAAATTTTCATTTATTAAAGGGTAAAGGTCTGTTTTTAGCCGCAACTTCTGTCAAATTGTTACACCCTGAAAAACAAGTACTTATGGAGTTTAGCATGGATATTCCTAATAAATTTACATCATTATTAAAAAGAGAGGAAGAAAGGTTTAATAAATTAGGCTGATTATTCACTAAATTTTAGTTTTTTTGCATAAAATTTCAAAACGAAAGAAAGTGAAAAGAACTGAAATTAAAGACTTGCTGGAGCGCCGTGATTTTAACGCTCAAATTAATGTTAAAGGATGGGTAAGAACAAAAAGGGGAAGTAAAAACGTAGCCTTTATTGCACTCAATGATGGTTCTACCATTAATAATGTTCAAATTGTTGTTGACCGCGATGAGAATAATGAAGACCTATTGGAAAATATTAATACCGGAGCAAGTTTATCAGTTGATGGTTTATTGGTTGAATCGGCTGGTAGTGGCCAGGCAGTGGAAATAAACGCCACTAATATTGAAATTCTGGGTAAGGCACATCCTGATGAATACCCTATTCAGCCAAAGAAACACAGTTTAGAATTTCTTCGTGAAAAAGCACATTTGCGTTTCCGTACCAACACTTTTGCAGCTATCACACGAGTGCGTCATGCTATGATATTTGCTATTCATAAATTCTTCAACGATAGAGGTTTTTTTAATATTCACTCTCCTATTATTACTGGTTCAGATGCATAGGGTGCAGGTGAAATGTTTCAGGTAACAACTCTCGACCTTGAAAATATTCCAAAAACCGAAGATGGAAAAATAAACTATAAAGAAGATTTTTTTGGTAAGGAGTCAAATTTGACTGTTTCCGGACAATTAGAAGCTGAGTTGGCAGCATTAGCGCTTTCGAAAGTATATACATTTGGACCTACCTTCAGAGCAGAAAACTCAAATACTTCACGCCACCTTGCAGAATTTTGGATGATTGAACCTGAAGTTGCTTTCAATGATATTAACGACAATATGGATTTGGCCGAAGATATGTTGAAATTTGTTATTCAGTATGCTCTAAATAATTGCATGGACGACCTATTATTTTTGAGTAAACGATTACAGGAAGAGGAAAAAAATAAAAAGGCCGACGAACGCTCAATGGAGTTGATAGAAAAACTAAAATTTGTTTTGGAGAACTCATTTGAAAGAGTCACTTATACAGAGGCTATTGATATTTTAAGAAATTCCAAACCCAATAAAAAGAAAAAATTCGATTATATAATTGAGGGCTGGGGTGCTGACCTACAATCGGAACACGAAAGATATCTGGTGGAAAAACACTTCAAAAAACCTGTTATACTTACTGATTATCCTATTGATATCAAAGCGTTTTATATGAAACAAAATGATGATGGAAAAACCGTAAGAGCAATGGATGTATTGTTCCCACAAATAGGTGAAATCATTGGAGGTTCTCAACGTGAGGAGAATTATGATAAACTTTCAAAACGCATGGCTGAGATGGATATTCCTGAAGAATCTATGTGGTGGTTTTTAGAGACCAGGAAGTTTGGTACTGTTCCTCATTCAGGATTTGGACTAGGCTTTGAGCGACTTATGCTTTTTGTTACCGGAATGGGAAATATCAGAGATGTAATTCCATTTCCAAGAACTCCTTTAAATCTGGAATTCTAATTATAATTAAGTTTATATTTTATTACTTTTTATAGTTTTCACTCTTAACAGGAGCCCTAAGTGCCTGTGCTATAATATGAATGATAAATAATTATGAATTATTTTCAACTAATGTATTTTTGTTAATTATTTTTTCGAAATTTGGATAACTAAAATCATGCCAACATCAAAAATGTTATTACATTTGTTAATGTTATAATTCGAAATCATAAATGTTAAACCAACGATTACAACAAAAGTTATCTATTAAGTTGTCGCCTCAGCAAATTCTATTGATGAAGTTGTTGCAGATTCCAACCGTTGGTATTGAACAAAGGATAAAACAGGAAATTGAAGAAAACCCTGCTCTTGATGTTGACAGCAACGATGGTGAAAGAGATAATGACGCTGAGGATTATGACGATTATGATGATGATGAAAAAATGAGTAAGGAAGATGAATTTGACCTTGATGATTATTTACAAGAAGAAGATGTCCCTTATTATAAGTTAAATACCAATAACTACAGCCCCGACGATAAACATAAAGATATACCTTTCTCATCCGGAATTAGTTTCCACGAACTTTTAAATGAGCAATTGGGCTTACATATTCTTGACGACAATAATTACCAAATTGGCCTATATATTATAGGAAACATAGATGATTCAGGATATTTACAGAGGTCAATTGACTCAATTGTTGACGACCTGGCCTTTACACAAAATATTAATACTAATAAAGAGTCGGTTTTAAAAGTCCTTGAAATTATTCAGGAATTTGATCCCTCTGGAGTTGGAGCCAGAAATTTACAAGAGTGCCTGCTCATACAGTTAAACAGAAAGATGAACGACAATCCCAGAGAAAGTCTTCAACTGGCTTTTAAAATAATCAAAAGGTTCTTTAATTAATTCACAAAAAAGCATTATCAAAAAATTATAAAAAGGGCTGAAATAACTGAAAATCAGTTAAAAGGAGCCTTAGATGAGATTTTAAAACTAAATCCAAAACCCGGAAACTCACTTAGCGAATCAGTAAAAACTAATCATTATATTATTCCCGATTTTACAATTACCAGTAATAATGGGGAACTCGAGTTAATGCTCAACAACTGGAATACTCCCGATCTAAGAGTTAGCAGAACCTATGCAGGTATGATTGATGAGTTGAGTAAACAAAAGAAAACAAAAAAACAAAAAGAAGCGTTTACATTCATAAAGAATAAAGTTGATTCTGCCAAGTGGTTTATCGATGCCATCAAGCAAAGGCAAAACACTTTATATTCAACCATGGAAGCAATAATGAATTATCAGCAAAAGTACTTTATGAGCGGAAACGACTCTGACTTACGTCCTATGATACTCAAAGATATTGCTGAGATGGTAAATCTAGATATCTCAACTATTTCAAGAGTAGCAAACTCCAAATATGTGCAAACTCCTTTCGGAACATTTTTATTAAAAAGTTTCTTCAGCGAGAGTATGCAAAAGGAAGATGGTGAGGAAGTTTCAACAAGGGAGATAAAGAATATCCTTAAAGAAATTATTGCATCAGAAAACAAACGGAAACCCTTTACTGATGAACATCTAACTAAACTACTCAAAGAAAAAGAATACAATATTGCCAGAAGAACTGTGGCAAAATACAGGGAACAATTAGGAATTCCTGTAGCTCGACTCAGAAAAGAACTTAATTAACACTTGATGGAAACCAAAATAGCCAAAGCAATTTCTATTGTATTTCATCCACTATTGATTCCTACTTACGCGATTTTACTTTTGTATAGCAGTGAACTATATTTCGTTTTGTTACTACCGGAAAATTACAAACTCTTTCTTATAGGATTTATATTTACTACAACTTTTCTTCTCCCGGCTATAATGATGTTTTTACTTCTTAAAGCTCAAATGATCAAAAGTTTACAAATGGAAAATCGCCAGGAAAGAACTCTCCCTTTTGTAATAGTTGCAGCTTTCTTTTTCGGGACATATTATGTTCTCAGGACAACACCTCAGGTATCAATTATCAATTTCTTCATTCTAGGTTCAACAGCACTTGTAATTCTCAGTTTGTTAATTAATTATATTACAAAAATCAGCATTCATATGATTGCTCATGGCGGCTTGCTGGGAGCCTTTATAGGCTTAGGAATCATAATGAATCAAAGTTTCAATATATATATTTATTCAATTATTTTAATAGGTGGAATTACCGGATTTGCCAGATTAAAACTAAAGTCACATTCACAATTCCAGGTTTACCTGGGATATTTAATAGGTTTGTTTTTTATGCTTGGGGTTTTTCTTTATAAATTCTAATCTTCTATTACTTCTTTATTTTGCTCCATGGAGAAGCAGTAATACTGATGCTTTTAAAACTTCTTTTCTCAGGAGTTATTTGGATTATAGCAACATTGACATATGACCAA
>PKTD01000315.1 GCA_002869315.1 Marinilabiliales bacterium
AAAGGAGAAATGCATTATGATGTAATTTCTGCATTTATAAAATCCATAAGAGGCAGCGACCCCAATGCAGCAGTATATTGGCTGGCACGTATGGTGGAAGCGGGAGAAGATCCGAAGTTTATTGCCAGAAGAATGCTAATACTCGCATCGGAAGATATTGGAAATGCCAATCCCAATGCACTACTTTTGGCCAACACTTGTTTTGATGCCATTGCTAAAATTGGCTGGCCGGAAGGCAGAATAATACTTTCACAAACAGCAGTTTACCTCGCAAATTCTCCGAAAAGCAATTCTACATACATGGCCATTAAAAAGGCACAGGAAATTGTTCAGCAAAGTGGAAACCTTCCGGTGCCAATGCCCCTGCGTAATGCCCCTACCAAACTCATGAAAGAAATAGGTTATGGAGAAGATTATCAGTATGCCCATGATCATGATGGAAACTTTGTTGATATGGAATTTCTTCCAGATCAATTAAGCGGCCAAAAATTCTTCGAACCAGGAAATAATGCCAGGGAAAATAAAGAAAAAGAAATCCTCAGAAAAAAATGGAAGAACAGGTATAAATACTAGTTTTACAAAAAATTTAAAATCAGGACTATATGGCAGAAATGGGGAAATTAAATACTTTGGAAGTATTACGTGAATCAGATCACGGGGTATACCTACAGGGTGAAAACAGTAATGATATACTCTTACCAAACAAATATGTTCCTGAAGACTTAAAGGTTGGTGATGAGATAGAAGTTTTTATCCATCGTGACTCTGAGGACAGAATAATTGCAACCACACTTACGCCAAAAGGTATGGTTGGCGAATTTGCCCATTTGGAGGTAGTTGCGGTAAATAGAGTGGGTGCCTTTATGGACTGGGGGCTTGAAAAAGATCTTTTCGTTCCTTTCAAAGAACAAAGGGTCAAAATGCAAAAAGGTGATAAATATGTTGTGGGAATTTATATTGACGAATCCACAGACAGGATTGCTGCTTCTTCCAAACTCTATCAGTTTCTGGATGGTGAAACACCCGAATTCAGCACAAATGAAGAAGTAGAAGCCTTTATTTATGATGAAAATGAAATAGGTTATAATTGCCTGGTTAATGAACGTTTTGTGGGAATTATTTACGAAAGTGATGTGATTACAAACGTGGAAATAGGACAAAAGGTTAAAGCTTATGTGCAGAAAGTAAGACCCGATAACAAAGTCGACCTCAGCCTGTTACCTTCAGGATATGGAAAAGTAGACGATATAGCATCAGGCATTTTAAAACAATTGCAACAAAATAATGGTTATTTAGCATTAAGTGATAAATCCCCATCAGAAACCATTAATCTTAAACTGGGAATTAGCAAGAAAAACTTCAAGAAGGCAATAGGTTCTCTTTATAAAAAGAAACTTATTGAAATTGAAAAAATAGGAATAAGACTCACCGAAAGCGGCAAGGCTTACTAAATTTATATGATATAATCCTTATTCTGACAACATCCTTTAATCAAATGAATCTTTAGGCATTTCTAACTTAAAACATTATATTTGTCTTTACAACTTTTTCATAAAAACATTTCATAATGAACTCTGAAATTCAATCAATTATAGATCACTCGCTGGAATATTCCGGAGAACTTTTGAGTCAAACCGGAGAATTATATCCATTCGGAGCATTTACTGATAATTCAGGACAGGTGCATCCATTGGAAATGGAAATCGATAAAAAAAATATTCCTACCAACGGGAAAATAATTGAAACTCTATGGAACTTCTGCATGGAAGAAATGGAAGATGAAAAGATTTCTGCTTTTGGAATTAGTTTCGAATCAGCTATGCAAATTGAAGAGGGAAAAGACCCCATTGATGTGGTGGTGATTATTGCAAATCACAAAAATGGAGAAGAACTTCCTGCCTATTGCTCACAGTTTAAAATTAGCGGTGAGAATCAGGTAGATTTTGGTGAAATTTTCGCAGTAGATAAAAAGTTTTTTAACTAAAAGTGAAATCAAAAGAACTTGAAACGATAATACTTTCGGAAATGTCCAAGGCAAATACTCTGTTTGCCCGTGATATTGTATTGTCTGACCCCAAATTATTCAAAGTATTATTTAATATGATAATTCGCGATAGTGAGCCCCTTTCGCGCAGAGCAATTTGGATATTGGATTATGTACTTGAAGAACAACCTCAACTCCTAGAAAATGACCACTTAAAAAAATTAATCGATAATTTAAATAATTATTCTCACGAAGCTCTTATAAGGCATAGTTTAAGAATAATTGCCAGATATAAATTACCGGAATCTCATGCAGGAAAACTGCTTAATACTTGCTTCGATTACTTATTAAATCCAAAAACAAGCATCGCCTCAAAGGCATGGAGTATGGAAATATTATATGAATTATCGGAAGAAGAGCCAGACTTAAAACAAGAACTTATTACTGCAATAGAAATGAACCTGGACTTTGCTTCATCAGGTTTAAAAAATAAAGCAGTAAAAATGTTAAAGAGACTCAAAAAACAAGAATTTCGCAATTCCCTGCTTAAACAATAGAAAAAAATTTACCATTTTCACTACTCACCTATATTATTTTCTAATTTCTTCCGTTGTTTAAACAAGATAATTGTTGATAAGTTGTCATTAATTATTCGAACGAGCCAATTGTATTCAATATTTTTATGAATTCAAAAATCAAATTTTAAATGAAACGTATCTTATTGATTTACTGTTTTCTGCCTCTAGTTATTATTTTTAGTCTAAAAGCAGAAGCACAGCAGACCGAATATTATAATTCCCCTGGATTAGATTACCGTCAGGCAGTTGAGTTATTTGAACAACAATCATACGCTCCTGCACGTGATATTTTCGACAGACTTATTCTGGAAAAAGTATTAACCAGAGAGTTGGAAAAGGAAAATGCCGAATACTATAGTACCGTATGTGCTGTTGAATTGGGAGACAAGGATGCTTTAAAAAAAGTAGAGAGTTTTTCCAGTAATTATCCCGAAAGTAAATGGCTACCAGCATTAAGTTTTGATTTGGGTAGGATTTACTTCAACAAAAGGCAATACAGCATGGCTCTGGAATCTTTTAACAAGGTATCTTCCAAAAATCTTTCCAAAGCACAAAGATCCGAATTAAACTATATGAAGGGAGTATGTTACCTTAAGAAAAGTGATTTCAGCAAAGCTTTATCTTCTTTCGACCGGGTAGACAGCAGAAGTAAAACCTATGCCTCGGGAGCAAAATATTATAAATCGCATATTTACTATCAGCAGGGAGAGTATGATAAAGCATACAAAGGGTTTAAATCACTGGAAAACGACAGAAGATTTAAAAAATACATTCCTAATTATTTAATAAATATTTCTTACGAACAAGGCAATTATCAGCAAGTTATTGATGAAGGCAGTTTGTATATGTCCAAAGCCGATAGAAAATCGCAAGCCGATATTGCCAGATTAATTGCTAATTCATACTACGAATTAAATGATAATGAAAACGCCTTCGAATACTATAAAATTTTTGAAAACCAGGCCAGAAGAAAAATTGAACCTTCAGAAAATTACAGAATTGGTTATACTAAGTTATATAAAAGCAAATTCGATGATGCCATAAATAACTTAGTATAACCAAT
>PKTD01000133.1 GCA_002869315.1 Marinilabiliales bacterium
GTTTAACAACTGTTAGTGATGCAGGACTGGACAAGGAAGAGGTGCTTTTGATAAAGCAACTGCAGGATGAAGGAAAATTGAAAATTAAAGTATACGCTATGCTTAACCCCAATGATGAGAATTTTGATTACTTCTATCCTAAGGGTCCACAGCATTATGACCGACTTACAGTTTCAGCTGTAAAACTGTATTCTGATGGAGCTCTGGGTTCAAGGGGCGCTTTACTTTTAAATCCTTATTCAGACGATAAGGGAAATTATGGTCTACAAATGCATCCGGTGGAGTATTTCGAAGAGATGTGTGTAAAAGCCTATGAGGCAGGATTTCAGGTAAATACACATGCTATAGGAGATTCAGGTAACAGAATAATGCTGCAAACTTATTCCAAGATTCTTAAGGATAAAAATGACAGACGCTGGAGGGTTGAACATGCCCAAATAGTTGAACCATCTGACTTAAATTATTTTTATAATTATTCTATTATACCTTCTGTACAGGCAACGCATTGTACTTCAGATATGTATTGGGCCGACGAACGCCTTGGTGAAGAGAGGATAAAAACTGCTTATGCTTATAAAGATCTTCTTAAACAAAATGGATGGCTGATAAATGGTACAGATTTTCCTGTTGAACATATTAGTCCACTCAAAACATTCTATGCCGCAGTAATTCGAAAAGATTCGGACAACCGGCCTGAAAACGGTTTTCAAATGGAAAATTCTTTAAGTCCTGAAGAGGCCCTTAAGTCTATTACAATTTGGCCAGCCAGAGGTAGTTTTGATGAATCTTTTAAAGGTAGTATTGAAGTCGGAAAAAAGGCAGATTTGGTATTTTTGGATACAGATTTGCTTAATTCATCACAGGAAGAACTACAGAAGGCAATGGTAATATCTACCTTTGTAAATGGTGAAAAAGTATATTAATGATTTTTTCTTTCTTGCTGATTATTAAGGTTTTTTAACCTATTTGTAAAAATACTGGGCAGTTTTATTGCGTTTATAGGAAAAATAATATCTGCTTATAGTCACATATTACCTTAAAAATTAATCGTATTATTACAATTAAATATTCCAGTAAAGTATATGTGAAAATTTACCTGCTAACCAATAAAAATCGTATCATGAAACAATTAAAGTCAATTAGCCATGTAAGCATTTTAATTAGTGTATTTACCATATTGTTTTTGTCTTCTTGTGATAATTATGGAGATAAAAGTCAAAAGAAAAGCAAGAAAGTAATTATTAACGAATCTGTTTTTATTAATTATGCAACTTCTGGTAATATTTCCTCTGATGATCATATAAACATTGAATTTTCCAGAGAAATGGAGTTAATAAAAAATAGTGGAGGTTTAATTGAAGAAGATATTATTGATTTCGATCCGGAAATAAAGGGAAAACTATATTTGAAAAATCCTTCTGCAATAGAATTTATTCCTGATGAGAAACTGAAAAATGGAGAATCCTATGAGGCAGTTCTTGATCTTTCTAAATTATTTGTTCTTCCTGAAGGGGAAGAAGCAGACTTTGATTTTAGTTTTAACATTTTCCCGCTTAGAATTACCGTTTCACCAAATAATCCCAAAGTTTATGTTAAGGATAAACAGCAGTTTAATAGTTTGGATGGAACCATAAGGTTTTCTGATCTAGTAGATTATAACAATGCCATAAAGGTTTTGAAGGCCTATCAAAATAATATTGAATTACATATTGATTATCCCAACTTTATGACATCCAGTACGCTGAACTTTAACATTCAGGGGATAAAGCGCGCCTATAAAGAAGAAAAAGTAGTTTTAAAATGGGATGGGAGTGAAATTGGCTCAAAGGATAGTGGAGAACAAGAAATTACTATTGCTGCAAGAGATGCATTTAAACTTACAGGTATCAGAGTTGTAGAAACACCTTCACAATACGTGGAAGTAAGTTTTTCTGATCCCATCGATGAGAGTATGAATTTAAATGGACTTATTAACCTAAGTGGTCTTACGAATCTAAAATACGATATCAACACCAATAAAATACTGGTTTACACTGAACAACATGAAAGTGGTGAAAGAGACTTGATAATAAACAAAGAACTACGAAATATAGATGGCAAAAGTCTTAAGTCAGATACAACAGTTAATTTTCGTTTCGGTCAGGTTAAACCACAAATACGGTTTATTGATGATGGTATAATATTACCGGGAAAAGAAAAGTGGCTACTTACTTTTGAAGCGGTTAACCTTACTAAAGTAGACGTGATTATTCATGAAATATTTGCGAATAATGTGAAGCAGTTTATGCAGGTTAATAATATAAATGGCAATTATCAGTTGCAAAGAGTTGCACAGAAAATATATTCTGAACAACTTGATCTAATACCAAATAAGGAATCTAATTTGGGCGATTGGGAGGCATTTGAAATAGATTTAGCAAGGTTGATCGATGTATCTG
The DNA here is from genome assembly GCA_002869315.1 of Marinilabiliales bacterium. Taxonomy (GTDB): domain Bacteria; phylum Bacteroidota; class Bacteroidia; order Bacteroidales; family F082; genus BM524. The sequence continues at coordinate 2,439 of PKTD01000133.1, forward strand.
AAGATGGTATATACAGGGTTCAACTGAAATTTAAAAAGGATTATTCGCTCTTTGATTGTGAAGGCAAAACTGTTGAAAACGACAATGAATATTCATACTATTCTTCCGGCGATTATTATAATGATGAGTATTATTATCCCGATGGTTTTCACTGGAGTGATAAAGAAAATCCCTGCTCTGTATCGTATTACTATTACGAAAGGTTCATAACGAAAAATGTTATTCCCACAAATATTGGATTAATTACTAAGGGTAATTCAGAGGCTGGTTATGATGTATTTGCAAGCGATTTGAAATCTACCGAACCAATTAAAAGCCTGAAAATTAGTGTTTTTGACTATCAACAACAACTTCTGGAAGAAGTTTATACCGATGGCCAGGGACATGCAAAAATCTCTAATGAAAATGATCCATGGTTGCTAATTGCAAACAGGGGTAAGGAATATTCTTATCTAAAAATAGGAGATGCTAATTCTTTATCTTATTCCCGCTTTGATACAAAAGGTATAACCGTTAAGGATGGAATAAAATCATTTATTTATGGTGACAGGGGAGTCTGGCGTCCGGGTGATACATTGTTTTTAACAATGATAGTTTATGATGAAAATAATGATATTCCCGCAAAACATCCTACCACAGTCGAACTCTATAATCCTAATTCCAAATTAATAGAAAAATATAGTTTATCGAAAAATGAGAATGGATTTTATTCTTTTAAATTAAAAACATCTGCCGATGATATTACTGGTGTTTGGTTGGCAAAATTCCGTTACGGTGGTTCGGAGTTTACAAAAAGATTAAGGATTGAAAATATAAAGCCCAACAGGCTAAAAATTGATCTCTCTTTCAATGATAAAATTCTAAAAAAGGGAAAAAATAAAGCCAAATTAAAAGTTAAATGGTTACATGGAGGAATTGCAGAAAATTTAAAAGCAACAGTGGATGCAACTGTAAGACCTATGAAGACTTCTTTTGAGGCATATGAAAATTATAACTTTGATGATATAGGAAGATATTTTTCTCCTGACGATATTCGGGTATTTAATGGTGAACTTGATTCCAATGGTGAAAAGTCATTTGATATTGAATTTCCGCCCTATAATAGAGCGCCAGGAGAACTAAAACTAAGTTTTGTAAGTCGTGTTTA
>PKTD01000292.1 GCA_002869315.1 Marinilabiliales bacterium
ATTACTATTTAAAATTGAAGGAGATAATAGAATTGTAGAAACAGTAAACTTTAATCCACCATTTTCTGACAAATTGCTTTTTGTTTATTTGGGTAAAAAGCAAAAATCCTCAGAAAGTATTAAGAGGTTTAATGCTACAGCAAAATTTTCAGATAAAGAAATTAATAGGATAAGCGAAATTTCACATTTACTCATAAAGGCATCTAATATAAATGAGTTTAATAATTTAATTGAAGAGCATGAGGAAATTATGTCGCAAATTCTAAATACAAAAACTGTAAAATCATTATTATTTAGCGATCTGAAAGGGAGTGTAAAGTCTCTTGGCGCCTGGGGTGGCGATTTTGTTATGCTAAGTTCAGAATCTTCTAAAACTGACATCGAAAAGTATCTCAAGAATAAGGGATATAATACCTATTTTACTTTTAATGAATTATTAGTAAATTAGACTTTTTCAAATTATTTCATCCAATAAAAAAATACTCACATGAATACTCAAAAGTTTGAAGGAAATATCGTTGATTTAATCCATGGCAAAATTTTTAAGGGCCGTCTGGAAGTTGAGAATGGTAAAATAAAATCTGTAGAAAAAGATGACAATATTAAGGCAGATACACATATTCTACCAGGCCTTATCGACTCACATATTCATATCGAAAGTTCAATGTTGATTCCATCAGAATTTGCCCGTTTAGCAGTTACACATGGAACAGTTGCTACAGTATCGGATCCTCATGAAATTGCAAATGTTCTGGGTATTGATGGAATAAAATATATGATAAAGAATGGTAAATCAGTTCCATTCAAATTTTACTTTGGTGCATCATCATGTGTGCCTGCTACTCCTTTTGAGACTGCTGGAAATAAAATTGGAATAGAAGAACTGGAGGAACTCCTTTCTATGGATGAAATAAAGTATCTGTCTGAAATGATGAATTTCCTAGGTGTAATAAACAGAGATGATTTTGAAATGCAAAAACTTGCTGTGGCTAATAAATATGGCAAACCCGCCGATGGTCATGCTCCGGGAGTAAAAGGAGAGGCAGCAAAAAAGTATATTGAAGCAGGCATATCCACTGATCATGAATGTTTTACGATGGAGGAAGCTTTGGAAAAGATAAAATATGGAATGAAAATCCAGATTCGTGAGGGTAGCGCTGCAAAAAACTTCGAGGCTCTTGCAGGATTAATAGGAAGTCATCCTGACAAAGTTTTATTTTGCTCCGACGACAAACATCCTGATGATTTGATGGATGGACATATTAATGATATGTATAAAAGAGCTATCAACAAAGGGTATGATCCTATCAAGGTTTTACAAAGTATAGTCCTAAATCCGATAAAACACTATAAACTGGATGTGGGAATTCTAAGGGAAAAGGATGATGCAGATTTCATTATTGTAGATAATTTAAAGGATTTTAATATTAAGTCTACTTTTGTTAAAGGAAATGAAGTTTATGATGGCCAACAAACTACATTTGAATCAGTTAATGCCAACACTCCTAACCTTTTTGTTGCTGAAGAAATTAATAAGTCGCAACTTGAAGTAAGCTATACAACAGACAAACTAAAAGTAATAAAGGCATTTGATGGAGAGTTAATAACCGACACTATGGAAGTGAAGCCATTTGTTGTTGATGGGAAAGTAGTTAGCGATCAAAAGAATGATATTCTTAAAATAGTTGTTTTAAACAGATACGGTAAAAGTGAACCAGCCATCGGATTTATAAATGGATTCAATTTTAAAGAAGGTGCAATTGCTTCCAGTGTGGCACACGATAGTCATAATATTGTTGCCGTTGGTACGAATGATGATGATATTACCAAGGCTATTAATAAAGTTATTGAAAATAAGGGTGGAGTAGTTGCAATCAGTAAAAAAGGAAGCAAGGTATTAGCACTTCCTGTTGCTGGCTTAATGTCGAATAATGATGCTAAGGAAGTTGCTGTAAAATACAGAAGTATTGATAAAATGGCCCACGAAATGGGTTCCACCTTAAGGGCTCCATTTATGACCTTATCATTTATGGCATTATTGGTAATTCCAAACTTAAAATTAAGTGATAAGGGCCTATTTGATGGAAATAATTTCAGTTTTACACCATTATTCAACTAAACACAAAATTTGACATTAATTACTGATAATATGGCTGTTACATAAGCCCACTATTTAGAATAAATATAAAATATGGAATAAAACAATATATGTACATATATTATTATTTATCTGGATTGAAAATTTCTACTTTTGCTTAAAATTATTTTAACTATGGCAAACTTTAATATTAATACAGAGAAGTTAGAATTAGCTGCAAATAAACTAAGAGCAATTTCTCATCCAATGAGAATAGCCATTATAGATTTGCTCTCACAGGATGAAAAACTTAGTGTTACAGAAATTCATAAAACTCTTGATATTGAGCAGGCTACTGCAAGCCATCATTTAAATATATTAAAAAATAAAGGTGTTCTAAATTCTTCCAGAGATGGTAAGAATATTTACTATTCTTTAAAAACGGTCACCTTAAAGGATATTATTGAGTGTATTAATAAATGTAACGATTAAAATCATTCAATAATCCAACTTTCTTCGATTTCCCAGTTTGCCCTTATTTCAAGCACTTTATCGTAATATTCAACCCTCTCGGGCTGTTTTTTAATATTATATTCACCGGCATCCCATTTACCATTTCTATTTTCATCAAATATTACTTTAAAGCCATATTTTATAGGCTCTAAATATTTGTATACCAAAGAAGTATCGTTCTGAATATAGTCCTGACGGATTATTTTTTCATCATCCAAAAGTTGAATTATCAATTGCTCATTACTATAGTTGTTGATTTTCATGGTCAACTGTCCAAACTCACTAAGTTTTATTGAACTGAAATTGAGCCTCATTTCATTATTGGCAATTCCATTCCAGTCAAAAATGGATGAGTCAGGGATAAGAAGTTTATACTTGCTATCTTCTATATTATTTACTTTAAATCCTATTTTCATTTTGAGGGAATCCAAAAACACATAATCAGGATGTATAATAGTATCTTCCACATCAATTAACACTGCTGAATCAAGATTAATACTATCTAATGGCAGGTAGAATTTTATGCCCGGATTTTGACCAGGCAGTAATTTTTTATTCTTGGGTATTGGTTCAAAATTCAAGAATTTCTTTTCATCAACTTTCTTGCGTCTTCTTGGGTCAGGTTTCTTTAAACGTATTTCCAATTGCTCGAGGGTGTCTTTTTCCTGACGGATTAATACATTTAAAGTATCGAGTCCCATATCTTTCATATACCATGTAATGGTATCATTTTCCTTAGATCTTTGTGAAATATACCATTGCTCTCTATCCGCAATATTCAATTGACTAATATTAACATTTTTAGCAGGTAAATTAAAAGTAAATTGCAGGGTATTATCTCTGATAATTTCATATCCTAAAAACTTCAGTACTTTTTCTTTTTCAGCAAATAATAAAGTATTATAAGTAATTAATTCATCACTAAAAAAATCAGGTTCTATATTTACAAGGCTGTCGTTTAGGATC
>PKTD01000206.1 GCA_002869315.1 Marinilabiliales bacterium
AATTAATAATCACTATTATGGAGAAAAAACCACTACTTAGAGGAGGAGAATTTCTGGTTAAGGATGTTGACTACAATGATGTTTTTATACCAGAGGAGTTCGATGAAGAACAAAGTATGATTGCAGAAACCTGTAAAGATTTTGTTGAAACAGAGATAGTTCCACATTTTGAAGCACTCGACAAACATGAAGAAGGTTTAATGCCTTCATTACTAAAAAAGGCTGGAGAACTAGGCTTATTGGGAATTTCAATACCCGAAGAATATGATGGCTTTGGTCAGTCGTTTATTACAAATATGCGTGCAAATGAGGCTATTGGGTCGGCTTATTCATTTTCTGTTGCTTTCATGGCACATACCGGAATAGGCTCATTGCCACTTGCCTACTATGGAAATGACGATCAAAAAGAAAAATATTTATCACAACTTGCCACAGGTGAAAAACTTGCAGCATATTGTTTAACAGAACCAGGTGCAGGATCAGATGCTAATGCAGGAACCTCAAAGGCTGTTCTTACGGAAGATGGTAAGCATTATATACTTAATGGTCAGAAAATGTGGATTACCAATGGTGGTTTTGCTGACTTGTTTACAGTATTTGCTAAGATTGATAACGACAGAGTATTGAGTGCTTTCCTAGTCGAATCTAACTGGGAAGGTATAAGCATGAATCCTGAAGAAAATAAAATGGGTATTAAAGGTTCTTCTACCCGACAGATATTTTTCAATGATGTAAAGGTTCCTGTAGAAAATCTGCTTGGAAGAAGAGGCGAAGGTTTCAGAATAGCACTTAACATCTTGCATATTGGTAGAATTAAACTTGGGGCTACTGTTATTGGTGGTATGCGTAGAGCAATTAATCATTCGGTAACATATGCCAATGAACGTAAACAATTTGGTTCTCCCCTATCAGACTTCGGTGCCATTAAACATAAAATGGGTGAGCAAATTATCAAAATGTTTGCTACTGAGTCTGCTGTTTATCGCGCAAGTAAGGATATGGATGATACAATACATCAAATGATGGACGAAGGTAAAACTTATGGCCAGGCAAATATAGATGGAGTTGCAGAATTTGAACCAGAATGTGCATTGCTAAAGGTATATGGCTCAGAATCACTTGATTATATAGTTGATGAAATGGTACAGATATATGGTGGAATGGGATTTTCTGCTGAAGCTCCCGCCGATAGATCATATAGAGATTCACGTATTAACAGAATATTTGAAGGTACCAATGAAATTAATCGCTTGATTACTGTTGATTCAATCCTAAAAAAAGGAATGAAGCACAAAATTGAACTTTTTGAGGAGGCAAAAAAGGTTCTTGATAATATAGATAACATTAAAAGTGTAGATATTACAGAAGGTGAATTTTATGAGAAACTTCATAAAGTTGTAAGAAATCTTAAAGATGTTGCATTGATACTTCTACCTGAAATACAGGAAGTTTTCAAACGTAAACTGATGTTTGAAGAAGAAGTTTTGATGAACTTATCAGATATTATGATGAATGTTTATTCTCTTGAGTCTACTTTACTTAGAGTAGAAAAATTGGAGAAGAATAATTTAAAAGGCGAAAATATAGATTATTATAAGAAAATTCTTTGTGTACTAACACATGATACTGCAGCAAATGTTTTTAAATCAGCTTTCGATGCAATTGGTTCTTTTGCAACCGATGAAAGAAAGTGTGAATTTGTTGATGCCGTTAAAAAACTGACATTATTACAACCTATAAATGTTAAGGAGTACAGAAGGATAATTGCCGATAAACTTATTGACGATGGTTCTTATAAATTTTAAGAATATTTTAAAAGTGCTTCTATTTTGAAGCACTTTTTTTTTGCTTTTACTTTTCAAATGAATCTAAAATTGAGCGTACAAACTTATCATAGTTGAACTCTCCTTTTTTTGACAAACCCATTCTAACAATAACTAGATTATAATCAGGTACGATATATACCCTTTGACCGTTAAAACCATCTGCGAAGAATATATTATAAGGGCAAGATGGAAGTTCAGGATCTTCAGCACTGTTTAGCCAGAACTGAGCTCCATATTCTCCTTTTGATTTCCTTGCAGCTGTAGCTGTAAAATCAACCCATCCTTCAGGGAATATTTGCTCATTTCCCCAATAACCGTCTTTTAAATATAGCAATCCAAATCGTGCCCAATCACGAGGAGTACCAAATGCATATGATGAGCCTACAAATGTTCCTGAGGCATCAGTTTCAAGAACCATGCTTCGCATTCCTATTTTATTGAAAAGTTCATTCCTGGGCATAGAAATATAATCATCGTAGGAACTGAAACTCCTCTTTATAACTTCGGAAATTATATTTGATGTTCCAGAAGAATAATACCAAACTGAATCGGGAGGAAATTTCGCAGGACTTGAAATTGCATATTCTGCAGTATTTGATTTTTGAAAAAGCATAATAGTGGCATCACAAATTTTGCTGTAGTTTTCTACCCATTGGAGACCCGAACTCATCTGAAGCAGATTTTTCAAATTAATTTCCTTCCTATTATCATCTGACCATTCATTTATCGGCAACTCACCTTCTAAACTTAGTTTGTTTTGCTTAATACGAATTCCTGTAAGAGCACTCATAATACTTTTTGTCATCGACCATCCCAGTATTCTGGTATCTTTTGTAAACCCATAATTATAAGCCTCTTTCATAAATATTGTGTCGTAAGCCACTACTATAGCCCTTGTATGGCCTTCGTTTAAAGCATCAGCTATTGCTTTATCTAATTTTTCAATATTTATATTAGTAGGTAATGTATCTCTCATTTTATCGCCTGATGGCCAATAAATTGTATCAGGATTGTTTTTGGGGAATTCAGGATTGTATTTTTGGTTTTTAACTGTTTGTAAATCAGCATCATTTATGAGTGCGCAACCCAGTCCTTCTCTATAAACTGCTGTTTGAGTTGCTAATCCTAAAAAACTCGATGTAACGGTTTTATTTTTTTCATCCCATTCATTAGTTGGTAAACCAACGAAAAAGGAGTTTAAATCATTTTGCTCAATACTTTCCTGCTCTCTGTCTGACAGATAAATACAAGAGCAAACATCCTTTGCAGCGTAACCGTTAAATATTACAGCAAAAAGTCTTATTCCATAAAGTAACCCGCCAACAACAATTACTAGAATGATAAGCCAGAGTGATAAACGTTTTATTTTCATAGTATTGATTTCTTTTGTGTTGCTAATTTAACATATTTTTAGAGATAATTGTTGGCTAATATATGCGTTAAAACATTTATATCATATTTTCGCCAATCAATAATTATGATATGCTTGAGAAATTAAAAAGTCGTTGGAAAGTTAAATCAAACTGGGATGTAATTATCATTCTTATAGTATTTTCACTTGCTGGAAGTACATCTCTATATATTAAACAGCCTGTGTTTTTATTGTTTGATATTCAGAAAGATATGATTCCTCTTTTTGATTTTATATTGATTTATATATTGGTTGTAAATCCCTCTTACTTATTGCTAC
>PKTD01000179.1 GCA_002869315.1 Marinilabiliales bacterium
ACCACTTATCGACTCTCATTTTTTCCTAAAATATAAATGAATAGGGACTCCGGTAAAATCATAATTATCTCTAATAGTATTTTCCAAAAACCTTCTATACGAGTCTTTTATATCATCAGGTAGGTTACAGAAAAATACAAACTGCGTTCTTTCAGTCCGCAATTGGGTTATATATTTAATTTTTATATACCTACCTCGGGAAGCAGAAGGCGGGGGTACTTTTTCAATAATTGGTAATAATAATTCGTTAAGTTTCGAAGTACTGATTTTTTTTGAACGTTTTTCATAAACATCTTTCGCCAACTCCAAGGACTTAAATATTCTTTGCTTGGTTAAAACAGATGTAAAAACTATATCAACATCTACAAAAGGTGCAATTCGCTCACGAATTTGCTTTTCAAATTCCAAATGGGTATTAGTTTGTTTATCAATAAGATCCCATTTATTGACAACTATAACTATTCCTTTACCATTTTTTTGGGCCAGGTTAAATATATTTATATCCTGTTTTTCTATCCCATTCTGGGCATCAATCATTATTATACAAACGTCTGATTTTTCAATCGCTCGTATTGTTCGCAGAGTAGAGTAGAACTCTATATTTTCATATACCTTACCTTTTTTTCTTAATCCGGCAGTATCCACCAGCATAAAATCGTGGCCAAAACCTTTATATCTTGTATAAATAGAGTCGCGTGTAGTACCTGCTATTGGTGTTACAATGTTTCTTTCATCGCCAAGCAAAGTATTTATTAAAGAAGATTTTCCAACATTTGGTCTTCCTACAACTGCAATTTTTGGGATTTCAACCTCCTCTTCATCATTCTCCTGTTTGAAATTCTCAACAACCTTATCAAGCAAATCACCAGTTCCGGTACCAGTCATTGCAGAAATTGCAAATACCTCGCCAAGTCCTAATGAGTAAAACTCTCCAGCCAGATCAGCCACATTAGGTACATCGGCTTTATTGGCAGATAGAAAGACTTTTTTATTTGATTTTCTCAATAAATCAGCAACTTCCTTGTCTAAGGGACTAATTCCCTCTCTAATATCAACCATAAAAACTATCGCATCTGATTCTCCTATGGCATAAAGAACCTGCTTTCGGATTTCCTCTTCAAATGTATCATCCGAACCATGAACATAACCACCGGTATCGATGACTGAAAATTCATAGCCATTCCAATCGCTTTTACCATATATTCTATCTCTGGTAACACCACTTATCGACTCAACAATTGCCTCTCTGGTTTTCGTTAATCTGTTAAACAGAGATGATTTGCCAACATTGGGTCTTCCAACAATTGCTAGTGTATTACTCATAGTTCTTCGTTTTATTATTGTCCGTAGCCAAATCGTTTTAAAATACTTTCGCTATCTCGCCAATCTTTAGTTGTTTTTACGGTAAGTTCAAGAAAAACTTTTTTCCCCACAAACTCCTCTATATCTTTTCTTGCCTGGCTTCCAACCTTTTTGATAGCCTTTCCCTGATGTCCTAAAATAATTGCCTTTTGGGTTTCTCTGGCAGTATAAATATGGGCTGCAATTCTGATAAGTTTATTGTCTTCTTTATATTCATCAACAGTAACTTCAACAGAATAAGGAATTTCCTTTTTATAGTTTAATAATATTTTTTCCCTTATAATTTCCGACACAAAAAATCTCATAGACCTATCAGTAAAATCTTCCTTTGAGAAATAAGGTGGACTTTCGGGTAACTTTTCAATTATGCTGTTGAAAACACTTTCAACATTAAACTTTTCCAAGGCAGAAACAGGAATTACCTCAGCATTATTAATAGCATTTTTCCACTTTTCAATTTGTTCTACAACCTTTTGTTGTTCTGATAAATCAATCTTGTTTATTACAACAATTACTGGAATATTTGCTTTTGCAATCTTATCAATAACTTCTTGTTGTTCGAAATCCTGTCCCATTTCGATAACCAACAGTATGATATCCGCATCTATTAGAGCGGTTTCAATGTATGAATTCATATATTCATGCATTTTATAGGAAGGGTCCTTAACAATTCCAGGAGTATCAGAATACACCACTTGAAATTCATCAGAATTTACTATCCCCATTATTCTATGTCTGGTTGTCTGAGCTTTAGAAGTTATAATGGATAACTTCTGGCCTACCAACACATTCATTAATGTTGATTTACCCACATTGGGATAACCTATAATATTGACAAAACCTGCTTTATGCACGAAAATAAATTTAATAAAGTTTGCTTTGCAAAGAAACAAAATATATCTTTGCAGCCGCAAAATTTGATTATACCATCACATTTAGATGCTAAATCAAAAAGGGATTAGTTCATAGGAGTTATTTAAACCAAAATATATTGCGGGGTGGAGCAGTGGTAGCTCGGCGGGCTCATAACCCGTAGGTCGTCAGTTCGAATCTGGCCCCCGCTACATCAAGCCGGCGCATTGCCGGCTTTTTTTTTACCCAACCCTAATGCCTATGTTTGTTGTATACGTATTATTTTCTAAAAAGTTCAATAAAATTTATATCGGCTTTACTTCTAAACTTATTTCAAGATTTAAATCACATAATGAAATAGGTAGTGGATGGACTAAAAAATTTAGACCTTGGTCAGTTGAATACCTTGAGTTTTTTGACTCCAAAAAAGAAGCAATGTTAAGGGAAAAACAACTCAAATCTTCCAGGTTAAATAAAACTTTATAAATAGATTTTATCTTATCAACAACTGTACAGTTGACCTACTCTTTTGCTCAAGAAAAATGTTTTTACCTTGCAGTTGCTTATTTAATATTTCATCACTATAATGACGGATGGTTAACAACTGAAGTCCAATATTATACCTTATTTTAAACTTATCATCAAGTTCCTTTAGTAGAGCGTTAAATTTGTTTTCATGATAATTGAAACTTATTGAAAAACTCACCGCCGAGTTTTGCATCATATTCACATGAATTTTATGCTGACTAAGTGCCTTGAAAATTAATGTAAGATTTTCTTCGGTAATAAAATCCAGGTTTTTAGAAGTAATACTTAGTAGTACCTGATTATCTTTTAATATAATTTTGTGCTCTTTCTCGTCTGAAGAACTATCAGAAGATATGAGTGATGGTTTATTTTGAGGATTGTAAAAAGATCTAACATATAATGGGATTCCTTTTTCTTTTAGAGGCTGTATGGTTTTTGGGTGTATAATTGAAGCTCCATAAAATGCTAATTCTATTGCCTCGTGATAAGATATTTTTTTCAACTGAAAAGTATCTTCAAATCGTTTTGGATCGGCATTCATTAAACCTGGAACATCCTTCCATATTGTCACTTCTTTTGCATTTAGAATATTTGCAACAATAGCTGCCGTAAAATCTGATCCCTCACGACCCAAAGTAGTATACATTCCTTTATGATCGAAAGCGATAAAACCCTGAATTACAACAGTATAACCTAAACTTAATGAGGTTGCTACTTTAGCATCAATGGTTTTGTTTGTAGTTTTCCAGTCCACGGTAGCATCAGTAAAATTGCTGTCGGTTACAATAATTTCTGTTGAATCAATTCCTTTAACATTGATACCCCTTTGCATCAAATAGTTTGTAACAATAAAGCTTGAAAATCTTTCACCAAAACTCACAATCTGATCATAAGCAAAATAATGATCTTTATAATCAGTATTCAAAGCTTCCCATAATTCAGAAAACAATTTATCTAATTTTGCATTTTCCTCAGAATTGGGACATAGTTTATTCAAAATTTTTAAATGATATTGCTTCAATTTAAAATAAACCTCCTGAGATTCATTTGAATTTTTGTCCTCCAAATAAATACTAAGTAAATTCTCAAGTGCATTGGTAGTTTTGCCTAAAGCAGACACAACAATTACTAAGGGTTCACATGAATACTCTTCAATAATATCACCCACTTTCATTATCCCTTCAGCATTTTGCATAAGGGCACCACCGAACTTAAAAACTCTTGTCATAATTTTAAATTCTCTGTTTAATCAACCCTTCTCTATAGGCTGAAAGAAGCATCTTTAAATCACTTATTTGTGATTCTAATTCTACTCCAATATCAGTATGACTTACCCTTTTTCGCTTTGCATTACGCTCAATAAATATCCTGTCTGAAATAATATCCTTTTCATTTTCTACAGCTTCCTGTTTAGAACCAAATTCCTTATGCTCTACCAATACCAATCCGTATGAATTGAATATTAATGTATATCCAGATACTCCTGTAACCTTTTGATATGGGATGGACATTCCTCCATCAATTACAAAAAGTTTACCATTTGCCTTTATAGGACTTTCCCCTTTTTTAACTTTAACAGGAACATGGCCATTTACTATATGTGATGATTCAGGATCCAGATTAAATTCTTCGAGAATTTTTTCACAGGCCTCTTCACTATTGTACGCATAATTATAATATGGATTTCTTTCCTCTTTCTGAACACCTTTATCGTCAATAAAATACCTTTCGAAGGTGGTCATTTTCTGTTTACCAAATAATGGAGAAACCGGACCACACCATAAATACCAGCTAAAATCAAGATAAGTATTTTCAGATTTCTTCTTAAACCTATTTTGATATGCACTCCTGACAGCACGATCAAAACGATCACAAAGTTCCATACCCGAATACTCTTTGTTATTTATTTTCATGCTTTGAAAACTACCATCTTCATTCATTGGAACACAGCCATGATAAAGTAAGTTAGAATTATAATTCAAATACATACTTCCTTTGGCAAATAAGAACTCTATGTGGCTATGGAGTCGGCGACTGTTTTTGAAACTGGAACCTAATTTCTCCATTACTTCCTCTTCTTCTCTTGTGAGTTTATAAGGATCTTCAGTATCTATAGTTGGGAAGTATTTGTCAATTAAATCATACTTATTTCCATCAATTTCGATTGTGCCTTTTTTATAATCAATTTTATCAAGCAGCAATCTGTCTTCCATATTAAAATCAGGATTCCTTTTTATAATTTGTCCTTCCAATTTAAATTGAATGATGCTTATTGCCTTGTGCATTTGCTTAATCAGCTCCAGATGACCAATATCGGTCTTTACTTTTGGAACAAAACAATTACACGGATCATTTTTATAATTTTTAATAGCAAAGGTTGCCAGAGGCATGAGCGTAATACCATATGCATCTTCAACAGTATCCAAATTATTATATCTTAATGAAATACGCAAAACATTTGCTATGGATGCCAGGTTTCCAGATGCAGCCCCCATCCATATTATATCGTGATTTCCCCATTGTATATCCACAGCATGATGATCCATTAAACGATCCATAACCTTTTCAGCGCTTGGACCTCTGTCGAATATATCTCCTATTATATGAAGCCTGTCGATTAATAGTTTCTGAATAAAATTACAAATTGCAATGATAAATGCCTCTGCTCTTTCGATACTAATAATCGTATTTATAATCCCTTCAAAGTATTCCTCTTTATCCTCTCCGCTCTCATTTAAAAGCTCATCTATTATATAAGCAAAATCATCTGGCATTGCTTTTCTAACTTTCGAACGAGTGTATTTAGAAGCTGCCGCTCTTGTAACTTTAATGAGTCTTTGCAGTGTTATAGCAAACCATTCATTAGGATCATCTTCTTTTTTTAAAACCAACTCGAGTTTTTCTTTAGGATAGTAAATCAAGGCAGCCAAAAGGTTTTTTTCCTTTTTTCTCAATGTCTTTCCAAATACATCCTCTATTTTACGTTTAACAACTCCTGATGCATTTGCTAACACATGGGAAAATGTTTCATATTCACCATGAATATCGGTTAAGAAATGCTCAGTACCTTTTGGTAAATTAAGTATTGCCGACAAGTTAATAATCTCTGTACTAGCCTTTTGTATACTAGGGAATTTGTCTGAAAGTAATTGTAGATATTTTAGGTTGTTTTCAAGTTCCAAACCATTTAAATTTAAGTCATTCTTTTTTGGCATAGTAATTTTAGATAAAATAAAACTAAAAAGATAATTGCAAATGTACAAAACAGTAATCATAAAAAATTAATACAATAAAAATTATGGTTAATTAACTTTTCACAACACCTTGCTCTCACTAATATATAGCAACACAATTTCAAAAAAAATATAATGCAATGCATGCATCCTTTTAATATCCCTTTTCTTGAGTACTTTTACCGATTATTCTTTTTGCAATGCAACTAATTATTGAGATGCGTGTTCAAAGGAATATTATAGGATTATTAGTTAATAATATTAATATGCAAAAGAGTCATAGTTTTCACATTCCGGTTATGGGTATTGGTTTTACTATAGATACTCCATTGAAAGTTTCTAAGTATGGTATCGATTCTGTTATTTCTCTGGTAGATGATGTTCTTCTTGAAAAAATAAGAAAATCATATAGCGAGAAATTGGAAATCCCTTTTCAGGAAATAAGCAACAAAATTGACGACTTCAGAGCAAAACGAATAACTTCATATTTGAATTTTTTAAATGAGCAGGCTGAACAAAAGTTTGAAGAATTCAAAAATGTTACCCTAAGTAAAAAAAATGAATTGAAAGATTATTTTAATTCACTACCCGATTCATCCGATATAAAAAAGGAATTTCAAATTTTAACTGAGAAATACTTCAATTTAGATGAAATAAAATCATGGTTAAAAGAAAACTTACAGCCTGGAAGTATTGATGTAAATATAATGACCAAGGTTGATAAGGACAATTATAGTAAGGGAGAAAAATTACCTGTTGAGTTTAATGACGCTCATGCAGCATTGAGAGGCTATGCCAACAGCAATTTGAAATCCTCCATAATTTTATCGGCAGGAATGAACCCTAGATTATATGCCTATATTGAGAATTTCGATGATTTTTTCCCAGATGAAAATGGAGAAATCAAAAAGAAAATTGTTTTAAAAGTGAGCGACTATCGCTCAGCTTTAATACAAGGAAAGTTCTTTGCCAAGAAAGGTCTATGGGTTTCTGAATACCGTATAGAATCTGGATTAAACTGTGGCGGGCATGCTTTTGCCACCGAAGGTTATTTAATGGGGCCTATACTTGAAGAATTTAAAAATAACAGAAAAGATTTAATACAGTCGGTAAATCAAATACTTATAAAAGCATTAGAAAATAAAGGCAGAACAATTCCTAAACAAGAACTAGCACTAAAAATCACTGCTCAGGGTGGTGTAGGAACAGCCGAAGAACATAATTTTTTAATGGACCATTATGGTATTGATTCTGTTGGTTGGGGAACGCCATTTTTATTGGTGCCAGAGGCCACCTCTGTTGACGAGCCAACCATTGACAAATTAATTCAAGCCAAAGAAGAAGATTTATATTTAAGTAATATTTCTCCTTTAGGAGTGCCATTTAACAGTTTGAGAGGTAATACTAAAGATCTTGAAAAATTAACCCTCATAAGTGAAGGAAAACCAGGCAGCAAATGCCCAAAAAGATATGTGGCACTTGATAGTGAATTCCACGACAAAGGATTATGCACTGCATCTTCAACATATCAAAAGAAGAAACTAAAACAATTGGAAGAAAGTGGTGTAACTGCCAAAGATTATTTTAAAAAATTCAGGGAAATAGTCGACAAAGGTTGTATTTGCGTAGGCCTAGGAACATCCGCTCTTATTGCAAATGATATTGAAACCGACAAAGAAGGTCCCGGAGTTTCTGTTTGCCCCAGCCCTAATCTTGCATATTTTTCAAAAAAGATGAACCTCAGAGAACTGGTTGATCATATTTACGGAAGATCAAATGTTATAAGCCGCAACGACCGGCCTAATATGTTTATCAAAGAATTGAAAATTTATATTGATTATCTTAAAGAAAAATTTGAAGACACAAAAGAAGAAATGACTCAAAAACAAGAAAAGTATTTTGTGAATTTTTCTGAAAATCTTCAAAATGGGATAAACTACTATAATGATTTGTTTTCCAATGCAAAAGATAAGTTTACAGAAACCAAAGAAGATATTCTAAATCAACTTACTTCAAATCAAAATATTCTAAAATCATTGAGTACTGAGATAAGACAGAATTGCATGCCAGAGAGAGTGGCAGTTAAAAATGATTAATTAGCAGTCAGCAATATTCAGTCTTTAATAATGATAAATATTGAAACTGCTAACAAATAACATCTTACAAAAAATATTGCGCAACAATCTGATTATTAGATAGACTAATGTTCAGTAACCCCTTGCCACATGCTAGTTCGGATGACAAAGATTGACTAATGCCCGTTTATCAATAACTTTTCACATGTGGACAATAACCAATTACTAGTTAACAAACCACCTCCTATTACTTCTTGCAGGCCTCAAAATATCACACTACTTTTGCCGAATGCATCAAAAAGAACTTATTTCCATATTTCAAAGAAGCGAACAACTAAAGTCTGTTCAGGAACTTCTTAATGGCGATAAGTCAAAACGCATTAATATTCAGGGAATTATAGGGTCGTCCTTTGCGCTGACTGCAGCTTCAATTTTCGAACAAACAGGAGGACAACAACATCTCATAATACTTCCCGATAAGGAGCAGGCCGCATATTTTTATAATGATCTGGAGAATTTATTTTTGGAGCAGGAAACTGATCATAACAAAAAACGTGTTCTTTTCTTTCCAACAACCTATAAACGTCCTTATGAACCTGAAAAACTAGATGCCGCATATCAACTTTCAAGAGCAGAGGTTTTGAATAGATTTCATGAAGCCAAGCGAAAAACAATAGTAGTTAGCTACCCCCAAGCACTTGCCGAGAAAGTTATAACCAAGCGATACCTTTCAAAAAACACCATGAAACTTCGTAAAGGGGAACAGGTATCTCTTGACTTTATAAGCGATCTTCTTATTGATTTTGAATTTGAAGTAGTAGATTTTGTAGCTGAACCAGGTCAGTTTGCCATACGAGGCGGGATAGTAGATGTATTTTCTTTCGCCAACGAGCATCCATATCGCATAGAGTTTTTTGGAGATGAAGTGGAAAGCATAAGAACCTTTGATCCGGTTTCACAATTATCTATTGATAATCTGAACAATATTAAACTGCTTCCCAATGTACAAGACAGAACAATTCTGGAAGAAAGGGTAAGTTTTCTCAATTTCATTCCAAATTCTACCTCAATTTGGCTTAACCATTCTGAATTAATTATCCAGAAAGTTCAGGAAGAATTTGAAAGAGCAAACGAAATATTCGGACAATTAGATGATCAGGAGACTCGAATAATCCCGGAAAAACTTTTTGTAGATTCTACTGAAACTGAAACTCTTATGCATAATTTCCCTCTTATTGAAGTGGGCACTCCATATTTTAAATCAACAGATATTATTAAATTTAACCATACACCCCAACCTGCATTTAATAATAATTTTGAACTTCTGATAAATGATCTATCTATTAAAACCGGCAATCATTTTTCAAATTTTATACTTTCCGACAATACTAAGCAAATCGAACGTATTTATTCCATTTTTGAGGATATTCAAAAGGATAATCCCGAAACTGGAAAAGCCTTTTTCAAAGCTCTTAAAATAAACTTGTCTTCTGGTTTTGTTGACAAAGACCTTAAACTATGCTGTTATACTGACCATCAGATATTTAACCGTTATAATAAATTTCACCTAAGGGAAGGTTTTGGAAGAAATGAGGCTCTCAGTTTAAAAGAACTTTACGATTTACAGCCAGGCGATTATGTTACTCATATCGACCATGGTGTAGGGCAGTTTGATGGTTTGCAGATTATAGATAATAATGGTAAAAAGCAGGAAACTATACGTCTTATTTATAAAAACAGCGACCTGCTTTATATCAGCATACATTCCTTACACAGAATTTCAAAATATGTTGGTAAAGATGGTACACCACCAACGCTTAACAAGTTGGGATCCAACTCATGGAATAAACTCAAAAACAAAACTAAAGGCAAGGTAAAAGATATTGCCCGCGATCTCATAAAACTATATGCAAAGCGCAAGGCTTCAAAAGGTTTTGCTTTTATGCCTGATACTTACTTACAAAATGAGTTGGAAGCGAGTTTTATTTATCAGGACACACCCGACCAGATAAAATCTACGCAGGACATAAAAAATGATATGGAAGCCGACAATCCAATGGATCGTCTTGTGTGTGGTGATGTGGGCTTTGGAAAAACAGAAGTTGCCATAAGAGCCGCCTTTAAGGCTGTAAACGACAGTAAACAGGTGGCGGTATTGGTTCCAACAACCATCCTCGCACTTCAACATTTTAAAACTTTTACTAAGCGATTGGAAGAGTTTCCAGTTAACATCGATTATATTAATCGTTTTAAGTCATCTACCCAGCAAAAAGAAGCCTTAAAGAAATTGGAAGAAGGAAAAATTGATATTATCATTGGAACCCATCGCCTGTTGAGCAAAGATGTTAAATTCAAGGATTTGGGATTATTCATTGTTGATGAAGAGCAAAAATTTGGGGTTTCTGCCAAAGAAAAGTTAAAGCAGTTTAAGGCTAACGTAGATACTTTAACATTGACAGCAACGCCAATACCACGTACTTTGCAATTCTCCTTAATGGGTGCCCGCGACCTGTCAATTATAAATACTCCACCTCCAAATCGTTATCCGGTACAAACAGAGGTCAGATCTTTCGGACAGGATGTAATTAAAGATGCCATAGAATATGAGGTTTCACGTGGCGGTCAGGTGTTTTTTGTACACAATCGTGTTCAAAATATTATAGATGTTTATGATATGTTGAAGAAGTTTGTTCCGGGAGTTAGAATTGGAATTGGCCACGGACAAATGGATGGGAAAAAACTCGAAAAAATTATGGTCGACTTTATAGATGGTTTATATGATGTATTGCTTGCAACCACAATCATAGAGTCGGGACTTGATATTCCAAATGCCAATACAATAATAATCAACGACGCTCAAAACTACGGTCTGAGTGACCTGCATCAGTTGCGTGGCCGCGTAGGAAGAGCGAACAAAAAGGCATTTTGCTATTTACTTTCACCTCCTCCTTCTACACTTACTTCCGAAGCACAAAAACGCCTAAAAGCCATTTCTGAACATTCTGATTTAGGCAGCGGTTTTAATATTGCCATGCGCGATCTCGACATAAGAGGTGCAGGGAATATACTAGGCGCAGAACAAAGCGGGTTTATCTCCGAAATAGGTATTGAAATGTACCAGAAAATCCTCGACGAAGCTCTTATAGAACTTAAAGAAACAGAGTTCAAAGACCTTTTTGAAGAGGAATTAAAAAACAGAGATTTCGTAAAAGATTGTCAGTTCGAATCTGATCTGGCAATAATGATCCCCAATTATTATGTGGAATCATCTTCAGAGAGACTCAGCCTTTACAAAGAACTCGATTCCATTGATAATGAGGAAGGCCTTGAATTGTTTGCCAGCAGTTTAAAGGATCGTTTCGGAGATCTTCCTGTGGAAACACATTCGCTTATTAACACTATCCGCCTGCGCTGGATAGCAAAAAAAATAGGTTTCGAAAAACTTACCATAAAAAACAATCGGATGACCGGCCATTTTACAGGCGAAAGAGATTCGGAGTATTTTGCTTCCGAAAACTTCGGCCGGGTACTGGAATTTATTAAAAGCCACCCCACCCTCTCAAAAATGAAAGAGAAAAAAGACAAACTCACCCTGGCCTTCGACGGCGTTAAAAATGTGGATATCGCACTTAGATTGTTGAGGATGATTTAAAAATGTTGCAAGTTGCATGTCTCAAGTTCTGTTTTGGGTCAATAATCATTAATCTTTTAAAATGCTAAATTTCGGAGCCTTAGGCCTTTTAGGCATTGATCCCCTAAACTTCTAATGTATTGATTCTTTGAACTCAAAACTCAAGTCTCAAGTCTCAAAACTACTTTGGCGTGCCCCTCCAGCAGTCGGGTCGGGCTTTCCGCTATACTCCCTCCCAGGGTCGGGGGTGCCGCTGCAATCCCTCACGCGGGCAAAGGGTTTTTATCTTATTTTAAGATTTTTAAAAATCTATTTTTCTTTTATTTGTGTCAAAAAGAATATTATGTCAGAAGTAGCTAGTCCGTGCATAAAAATATGCCATCGCGATTCCAATGATGTTTGTTTTGGTTGTCGTCGCACAGGAGAGGAAATTGGAAAGTGGAGAAACCTCAGCGATGACGAAAAAAAAGAAGTAATTGAAAAGACATTCAGGCGCACCAACGCTCCGGGAGAATCTCCTCCGGGAAACTACTTGAGGTAAATTATTGTAAATATGTTTATTACAATAAACTTTTAAACCTTGGGCGCTTCGGACTTATATCTCCTAGGCGTTCTTTTTTGTTTATTTCATAGTCGCTGAAGTTACCTTCAAAGAATACCCAGTTTCCATCATCCTCAAAGGAAAGTATGTGTGTTGCCAAGCGGTCAACAAACCATCTGTCGTGGGAAACCATCAGTACACATCCTGCGAAATTTTCAATGGCTTCTTCCAGGGCTCTCAAGGTATTTACATCTATATCGTTGGTAGGCTCATCGAGAAGAATTACATTACCACCTTCTTTAAGAGTAATTGCCAAATGAAGTCGGTTACGCTCACCTCCTGAAAGTACTCCTACCTTTTTTTGCTGATCGCCACCGGTAAAATTAAACCTGCCTAAATAGGAACGTGCATTTATTTTTGTGTTTCCAATTTCAATAAACTCACTACCGTTGCTAATAACATCAACTATCATTTTGTCAGGCACCAAATCCTTATGCGACTGATCTACATAAGCCAGTTTTACCGTACTTCCTATATTTATTTTACCTCCATCGGGCTGTTCCTCTCCCATTATCATCCTGAATAATGTGGATTTACCAACACCATTGGGACCTATAATTCCAACAATCGCATTTTTAGGAATAGAAAAACTGAGGTTATCAAATAACAATCGGTTATCAAAGCCTTTTCTCAGCTTATCAATTTCAATTACAGAGTCTCCCAACCTTGGGCCGGGTGGAATGTAAAGTTCAAGGCTGGCCTCCTTCTCTTTTATCTCAGCATTGCTCAACGACTCATATGCCTTCAGCCTCGCCTTACCTTTTGCATGACGTGCCTTTGGTGCCATACGTGCCCATTCTAGCTCGCGTTTTAATATCTTTTGTCGCTTACTTTCAGTTTTCTGTTCCTGAGCCAGCCTATTTGCCTTTTGTTCCAGCCAACTGCTATAGTTTCCTTTCCATGGTATTCCCTCTCCCCTGTCAAGTTCAAGTATCCAACCAGCCACATTATCCAGAAAATATCTATCATGAGTAACAGCAATTACAGTCCCAGGGAAATTTTTCAAGTACTGTTCCAACCAGTGAACACTTTCGGCATCAAGATGGTTGGTAGGTTCATCCAGTAACAAAATGTCTGGTTTGCTCAAAAGCAATCTACAGAGGGCAACCCGTCGTCTTTCACCACCTGAAAGTACAGAAATGCTTGTTTCGTCAGGAGGACATCTTAATGATTCCATAGCCAGATTCAATGTATGATCAAGTTCCCAGGCACCCATATCATCCATTTTTATGAGTAGTTCTCCCTGCTCTTCAATGAGATTATTCATGGTATCATCATCCACAGGTTCTCCCATTTTCTCATTTACGGCTTCATAGGCAGCAACAACGTCAACAATTTCCTGAACACCTTCCTGCACAATTTCTTTTACAGTTTTAGATTGGTCAAGTTCTGGTTCCTGAGGTAAATAACCAATTTTATATTCTTTATCGAAGGTTACATTACCCTGATAATTAGAATCGAGTCCGGCGATAATTTTCAATAAACTCGACTTACCGGCACCGTTTAATCCAAGTACACCTATTTTAGCGCCATAAAAAAACGAGAGCCATATATTTTTTAAAACCTGTTTATTGGGAGGATAAATTTTACTCACTCCCTCCATGGAGAAAATTATTTTCTTGTCTGACATGATATATTAATTGAAATTATTATGTAAAAATAGTGTATTTTGAAATCTGCCTTTCTATTCTTTTTTCTTTTTTAAATGCGTTTTTTTCCATTTAGAGAATGGTTTTATGGAAAGTGCAGAATTATAATACTTTGGATCTCCTGTTACCTCTTCTCCCAGCCAAGTTGGTTTAACAAAATTATGATTTTCGGATGGTAATTCAATTTCAGCAATAATTAATCCATCATTTAGTCCATGAAACTCATCCACTTCAAAAATCAATCCTCCCTGCTCAGGCAAAAGATAACGTGTTTTTTCAATAACACCTGGCAAACATAATTTAAACAATTCCACACCCTCATTTAAGGGTATTTCCTTTTCCCATTCATATCTGCTGGCCCCACTGATATTAGATTTTCCTTTTATCGTAAGATAGGCATTCTCCCCCCAAATTCTTACTCTAACAGTCCTTTCCGGGTCAGATGATAAGTAACCCTGCCTGATGCGGGTTTTTCTACCAGTCAACTTTTTAAAATCGCCTTTAACCAAAAACTTCCTTTCTATCTCTACTCCCATGAAAATATATTATCTCTTCAAAATTAATTTAATTTATTCACTTCTTATAACATTGAATCCATATCTTATAAATTATTATGATATAAAACAAACTATAAAATATTAAAGCGATACTTTTTTACCTTTGTGTTAAACTAATAAAAAAAGTGGCTGAAAAAAACCATCCGGACATTGCTGTTTTAGTAGAAAAATATGCTGCAGATCTTTTAAAAAGAGCCATGTATAAAGTTTCTGATGTAGAAATAGCAAAGGATATTGTACAGGATACTTTTCTTGCTGCTACTGAAAAGATCCATAATTTCAAAGGAGAGAGTTCGCCAAAAACATGGTTGTTCTCGATACTTAATTTTAAGATAATTGATTATTACAGGGCCAAATCCAGGCAAAATATAAAAGCATCCTCCGGTTCTTTATTAAACTTTTTTGATGAAAGTGGTGGATGGAAAGAAAACAAAATGCCACAAAGCTGGGAAGAACACGAAAACATTTTGAATGATCCTGATTTTCAGCATGTTTTAAGAAACTGCCTTGAGTCATTGCCTGAAAATTGGGCTGCCTGTGTAAGAATGAAATACTTTATGGGGAAGAAAGGAGCGGAAATTTGTCAGGATTTGGAAATTACTTCTACTAATTTATGGCAGATGATACACCGGGCTAAATTAAATTTACGCAACTGTATAGAAACCAACTGGCATAATTGAAATATTTAATCCCATTCTTATGGATAAATTAATGCATTTTTTGTTTCTCTCTTGTTTAAAAGCAACAGAATTAATAGAAAAAAAACTGGCTTTTAAGTTAAGTTTTAAGGAACGATTGCAATTGAGCGTACATAAAAAAATGTGTAAAGCCTGTACCCTGTATGAAGGACAAAGTAAATTAATTGAAAAAGCCTTTGAAGAGTTACAAAAATCCATGCAGAAGCAAAACCTTAATATAGAGGAGTTTAAAAAAGAAATTCTTGAAAAAACTGATCATTCTAGTTAATTTGAGAATAATTATAACCCTTAAATTATTTAGCAAAAATATCAACCACTTTAGTTTCATCAGGTGAGATATACCATGTATCGTTTTGTGCTCCTCCTGAGGTTGCCCAAACTTCAAATTCAGGATATGCGTTGATAATCTCGATTCTTTCTACAGGAACTTTAAAATGGCCATCAGTAATTATTTCCATTCCCCATGGTAAATTATTAACTGTTTTAAAATTACCATTATCATCATCTGTATTAAACAAACTTTGATTCATAATTGCTGTTCCTGGAAAAACACTTCTATGCACTTCATGACTTCTTTCAATACTTCTAAAAATATAAAGTTCAGGTGTAAATCCTGTAATACCTGCATTAAAAGTAATTGTAAAATATAAAGTATCGGGGCTATCGGTAGTGGCTCCAATACCATTATTCTGATATCTGTCATTAGTAGTTGCAAATACATCATCAGTTAAAATAATACCGTTTGGATTGTCAGCATCGAGAGTAGCGTTGCCACTTAACTCGCTTATTACATTCTCAGCTATAGGGTCTCCATTCTCATCGTAAATCATCATTCCTATACCATTATCCAGTCCAGCACCAATGGCATCAATACTAACTTTAAAACTTGCTGAAACCAATTCCTGATTTGCATTCTTTAAGATCGTTGCCTGATTTGATAGAACAACATCATTAAAATCAAAATCTCCTAAGGAAGGCCATAAGTCTTCAAAAGCAAGCACTTGTTTACCAGAACTTGGAAAATAGGAAGTATATGATACATCTGAATCATCACCGGAATCATCTGAATCATCTGGTGTACCATCTCCATCAAAATCGCATTCTATCTCGAAATTATCAATAAAATTACCTACACTTTGACTACCTCCAGCAGCGGATACCGACTCAAAAACAAATACTGTAGTCTCCTGACCTTCAGGAACAGTATAATTTCCTGTATAATATCCCCATTCTGTATTTCCATCGGTCATGGTTGCCAAATATTCTGCAGTCTCGACAGTTGCCCCAATTTTCACTTCGGCAACATCAACACCTTTTCTCCCTCTGTGCCAAACCGACCATTTTACTGTTGAGCCAGGTTCAAGACATAATTCCTGATATAAAGCAGCAACCATATTTGCATTAATTTCCATAAATTGAATACCTTCCTGAGCAATTACACCCTGAAAACCAGAAGTCCATATTTCAATCCTATTATCAGATGCCGTGGTTAACCAACCAGGAACATCATTCTCGTTTTTTGATGTCCAGTTTACATTTATAACAGGATTTTCTGCACCTCCATTTTCCATAGGATTCTCACAAGTCGTGCAACTTTCAACCTCAGAAATTGATGTTGTTGACTTCATTCCTGGTGGCAAAGTGTTGCCTAATATCATTTGCATTTCACCATCCGAACTTATTTTTTTAGTGTCTCCTGTTATGGGATAAAAAAGGTAAAACTCTCCGTCGTTGGGAAGGGTAATATTGAAATTAGCTTGTCCGTTTTTTACTTGTGTAGTATAAAGCTTATCTCCATTCTGGTTAATTATGCTGATATATTCATATTCCAGTGAAACATTATTTGGATTATCAAAACTTACAGTAAGATTACCTTTTATTCCAGTTGACCAATTAAAATCATTGCTCACAACCAAATCTTTCATTGAAGTATTAATTTGATCAGTTGAGTCATCTTTCTCCTTACCACAAGAAAAAAAGAGTATCGAAGTACTTAATATTATGATTAGTAACTTTTTCATATAAGTAGATTTATTAGTTTCAATCAAATACTTAATGGCAAATAATATACCGGTATAAACACGCAAATTAATGATTTTACAATCTGTATATTACAAATTTAACAAATTAAAATTAATTCCCACACCAGCACGAGCCTCCCAATATTGGAATTTATTTTATTTCACATTTATAAATGTAGAAAATAATTAACTTCTAAACAGTATGTTATCTAGGGTCAAAGTAAACCTTTTCAATAAACTGCTTAACATGAAATTAACAAAAATTGCATTTACTATTTGTAAATTTGCAGATTAGATTCGACTTAAAATTAAAATATAAATAATATTGGATGAATCAATTAAATGACATTCCTAATATTCCAGCAAACAGCAAGAAACGAGTGGTTATCGTAGGGGGTGGTTTTGCCGGTCTAAAGTTAATAAGAAGTCTGCTTGGCAAAAATTACCAAATTGTTATACTCGACAAAAATAATTATCATCAATTTCAACCCTTACTGTATCAGGTGGCAACTGCAGGATTAGAACCCAGTGCCATATCCTTTCCCTTAAGAAAAATCCTCCAAAAGGAAGAAGATGTGCATTTTAGAATAGCAAATCTTGAGGAGATAATCCCGGAAAAAAACGAAATAATAACAAATATCGGTAAACTTAAGTTCGATTATTTGGCTTTGGCAATAGGTGCTACCACAAATTTCTTCGGTCAGAAAAATATAGAGGCAAACGCTTTATCTATGAAAACGGCTTCCGAAGCAATACTAATAAGAAATCTGATACTAGAAAATTTTGAAAAAGCGCTTTTGGAAACAGAGGAAGAAAAAATAAACTCTTTTCTGAACATAGTTTTAGTTGGTGGTGGTCCTACAGGTGTTGAGTTATCGGGTGCTTTAGCAGAAATGAAAAAGTATATTTTTCCAAAAGATTATCCTGAGTTAGATGTTTCAAAGATGCGAATTATGCTCTTTGAAGCTTCACCAAATTTATTGGCAGGGATGTCAGAACCATCTTCAAAAAAAGCATTCGAATATTTACAAAAACTAGGCGTTGAAGTTAATTTAAATTCAAAAGTTGAAGATTACACAGGCTCTGAGTTAAGCATCTCCGACGGAACGAAAATACACACTAAAACAGTAATATGGTCGGCCGGAGTAAAGGCCAACGCCATAACTGGTCTGTCCGAAAAGGTATTTACTCATGGAGGGAGATTAGTTGTTGACAGATATAACAGAGTTAACAATCATAAAAATATTTTTGCTCTAGGTGATTTATGTCTGATGAAAACTCCAAAATACCCTGAAGGCCATCCTCAGGTGGCTCAGGTAGCAATACAGCAGGCAAAATTATTGGCAAATAATTTGATTAAAATAGATAATAAAAACTCATCTCTTAAGGAATTTGAATATACGGATAAAGGTACTCTTGCAACAATAGGTCGTAACAGGGCGGTTGCTGATTTGCCCCAGGCAACACTAAAAGGTTATTTTGCATGGGTATTATGGCTAATAGTTCACTTATTTGCTATAGTAGGAGTTAAAAATAAGATGATAATTTTCCTTAATTGGATTTGGAATTATTTTACCTACGATCAATCCTTAAGGTTGCTACTAAAGCCAAAATTTTATGATGAAAATAAGACTTAGTTTAAAATCTTTCTTTGACTTAATTTTATATATTTTTATCGATTGAAACGCTAATAAAATAGTAGTACTGCATTAAGTAAATTAAAACATTAAGATGAACTATAATTTAACAAACACACAAAGTTGGAAAGCCCTTGAAAAACACTTCGAGGATATCAAAAATGTGCATTTAAAAACACTTTTTAATGATGATAAAGAGAGAGGCTCTAATTTATCAATAAATAAACTCGGCATTTATTTCGATTATTCCAAACACAGAATAAACAACAAAACTTTGGAATTACTTTTCAATCTGGCAGAAGAACTTCAAATAGATAGTAGAAAGCAAGATATGTTTTCCGGAGAAAAGATAAATAAAACAGAAGGTCGTGCTGTTTTGCATACTGCCTTGCGCGCTCCTAAGTCTGCTTCAATTCTTGTTGAGGGTCATGATATAGTTCCTGATATTCATGAAGTTTTAAATAAAATGGCAATATTTTCCCATAAAATAAGGAATAAAGAATGGAAAGGACATACTGGAAAAAACATTAAGAATATAATAAATATTGGAATAGGTGGCTCCGACCTTGGACCAGTTATGGCTTATGAGGCACTTAAACATTTTAGTGACAGATCCCTTAACTTTAAATTTGTCTCCAATGTAGATGGCAGCGATTTTGCAGAAGCAGTGGAAGGATTAGATGCTGGAGAAAGTTTGTTTATAATATCATCAAAAACTTTTACCACTCTTGAAACTATGACTAATGCAAAAACTGCAAGAAATTGGTTTTTGTCACAAATTAAAGATGAAAAAGCTATTGCAAAACACTTTGTAGCCGTTTCAACCAATGAAAAAGCCGTTGAAGAGTTTGGAATCGACACCCAGAATATGTTTGGCTTTTGGGACTGGGTAGGAGGTCGTTATTCAATGACGGCTGCTATTGGTCTTTCAACCATGATAGCCATTGGCGAAAACAATTATAGAAAAATGCTCGGGGGCTTCCATTTAATGGATGAACATTTCAAAACTGCTCCTTTACAACAAAATATACCAGTTGTAATGGCCTTATTGGGTATTTGGTACAATAATTTTTTCGAAGCAGAAACACAGGCAGTATTTCCATATGAAAATTACTTAAAACGCTTTCCGGCTTATTTACAGCAAATGACCATGGAAAGTAATGGTAAACAGGTAAATATGAATGGCGACAGAATTGATTTTCAATCGGGAGCAATTTATTGGGGGGAACCAGGAACTAATGGTCAACATTCATTTTATCAACTTATACATCAGGGAACAAAATTGATACCTGTTGATTTTATTGGTTTCAAAAAATCACTCAATCCAATTGGCTCACATCAGGATTATTTAATAGCAAATATGATTGCTCAAGGAGAAGCACTTGCTTTTGGTAAAACCAAAGAAGAAGTAAAGGCCGAAGGTATAGCCGATGATTTAGTAATGCATAAAGTTTTTGAAGGCAATAAACCTTCTTCAACATTCTTTCTGGATGAGTTAGGTCCTGAAAACCTTGGCAAATTAGTTGCCATGTATGAACATTGTGTTTATGTACAAGGCTTAATATGGGACATAAATCCATTTGACCAAATGGGAGTGGAACTTGGAAAAGTACTGGCAATGAAAATTATTCCTGAATTGGAAAATAATGAAAAAGTAATTAATCATGATAGCAGTACAAATGCATTGATTAATTTTTATAAAAGTTAAAGTTTAAGAATCATAAAAAAAGCCAGATCGGATTATCGGTCTGGCTTTTTTTCTTTCTTATTATTTATTATTTCAGAATTAACTTCTTCGTAATAGTTTGATTATCTTTTATTAATCTTACTAAATAAATACCAGCATCAAACTGATTCATATTAATGGAAGTATTATACAACTGATGTTCACCCATAAACACCTCTTGTCCAACAATGCTAAATACTTTTATATCAGCACCTTTCCAATAATCATCTGTTTTTACTAATATCTGCTTATTATTAGAATAAATATTCACCAATGATTCATCCATCTCATTTTCAATTCCAACAGGTCCCCAATTCTCGAAATTTATATCATCGAGGAAGGCACCATAGCCATTAGGTGAAAAAACATGGAATCCTAAAAATACAACAGTATCGGTTGTTGGGAAAATCATTCCTTCGCCCAAGGCCCAGTTAGCTTCTGTAATATTTTCATTTTCAACAATTACATTAGTAAGGTCTTCCACAAAAGGAGTATATCCCCAATATGCACCAAAACTCTCACTATGTCCTGGAATGAAACCTTTGTAATAGAAACTTGTGAAATATTCATTTCCAGCTTTTACCTCAAATGGAGGAGAAACAAACCAGTTATCATACTCAAACTCAACTAATCCACCATCATAATAACATGACATTGCCTGCGACCCTGAATGAGAAATCAAATTTGTGCTTAACCACTTCTGTTCAGAATAGTTATATGCTTGCCATAATTCTGGTAAATCAGGCTTATCAACATCTTCAACCCCCTCTTCATAAGGGAATGAAGAAATAGCTGCCATAGTTGTAAAAGAATATATATCATCACATCCAGTGCTTGTTCCTTGACTGTTACGTGGTACAACTTGTAAATAATACGTTGTGTTTTGGTTTAATAATAATGAAAAATAATTATCAACCATATTGTCTCCATTTAGAATGTTAGTAGGAGTGGAAGTGCCACCTCCATCGGTACCAAAATAAACGTCGTATGAACTTGCATATAAAGCTGGCGTCCATGTAACCTGATGATTTAAGAAAGCGTCAACACCAGAATTCTCAGGATCCATAAGTCCTGCGCTACATTCAGGTGCAACGGTATAGTCATCAATACCACTAATAATTATGGAGTACTTTTGCTGACCAGTAGTAAGGGATCCATCATAATCAACAACTATGGTATAAGTTCCACCTGCTGCATCATCAACTTCGATTTTCTCAACATTATCAACTGAATTTTTTGAATTATTTGTTGCCGCAGCTGAAGGATTATTTCTATCAAGTTTCCATGGGAAATATGTTGTGTTTGATGGTCCTTCAACTCGTAAGTCAAGATTATTAACCAACATTGGATCATCTGGATCTAATTGTGGTGAGGTTGGTGTACCCGGAATATCTGTCCAGCAAATAGTAACTTTAAGATCGCTACCTTCAGGAACATAAACTTCTCTGGTATAACTGTCACCTGATGAAAGTGTTAATTCATCAATAACATTTTGTCCTACGTCATCAGAAATAACTCTTGCAGCAAACTCAGAATCCATTAAACCCCAGCCGAACATATAATCAGGGCCTGGATCAGGACCAGCCTCACTGGCAGTATGTATAACAAGGCCTTTTAATGTTGCCGCTCTCATAGGAGTATCATTATGTGTTTGTTGGTAATGATATTGAAGCATTGCCATTGAACCTGAAACGTTTGGTGCCGACATGGAAGTTCCCTGGCTAGCACCATAA
>PKTD01000170.1 GCA_002869315.1 Marinilabiliales bacterium
ATAAAATGATTAGGTCCAACAGCTCCAGTGGGGTCCGATGGTGTATAATTTGAAATATTGGCATCAAAGACCATAATTGGTTCTTTACCTTTTATTCTCTGGGTAGATTTTTGAATACTAACTAATGCGTCATCTCCCTTGGGTAGTCCTTTGCCGGGAACAGTTATGTTTGCTCCACGATGTTTTGGCATTCCTTTTCTTACTTCTGCATTTGGATCTGCTGCTTTAAATGTCCCATTAGCAATTTGGTCGGCTATGCTAGGAACAAATATTGGTTCAGACATATAACCATATCTGCTTGCTTGAGTTTGAGCAAAACTACTAAAACTGCTTAGCACAATTGCAAATAAAGAAAAAGTAAATAGTAAATTCTTCATATAACTAATTTGATTTTTAATTTCAAAATTAAGTGAATGTTTTAAAGTTTGTAAAATTATTTTTTAATTGAAGATTACAAAGATATAAAATGCTTATTAACATATTTTTAACACACGGATTTCATTTGACAATGATTGATTTAACAACTGAAATTTAGAGAATATTATTTTGAGGAAGTTGAAAATAGTTTAATAAAAAACAATTATGGCATCAATCAAGTTTTTAAATATTAATAGCCAGGGCCAAATGAGTTAAATGTTCCAAAACCTGAAGTTGATGGGTTTGAAAAACCATTAAACCCGCCATGTCCTCCATAAGGATTAGAAAAATAAAAGTTTGGGCTATTTTGCTCATGGTACTGAAAACTAGCATTTATTTTAAAGTTGTCAGTAATTCGATATTCCAAATCTAAAATAGCTCCCTGATTGCTAAAATCCAGATAGGAGTTTTGATTATCTGTATTGAAATTATCAGGATTTAAAAGGAAAGTTTTATAACCCGTGGCTCTAATACTTAATTTTGTATTTACATGATATGTACCTGAAACATACATGCTTCCATAGCTGCTATTTTGGGATATAGGGAATTCTCCATTTGAATTTAAGTTCATATTAGAATAGGCTAAACCAAAACTAATCTCAATATTTTTGCTCACTGGCATACCAATTTCAGGAGCAACAAAAGTGCTAAACCCATTCATTTGATTTCCAAAAGTGGTAAATGATGTGCCTAAATTTAGACTAACATTTGGTTTAAACAAAGGTTTATTAGAGTTTGTTTCAATAGTATCTCTATGTAGTTTTTGTGACTCAATCACATTTGAGCCAAAACTTTGCGCATTTGAATTCATATTGCAAATAATTAATCCTATTAACAGATAAATATATATGTAACCCCTGTTTTTCATACTGCAAATATACTTAAATTGCCTTAAATGATATGGTGTTATATTTCTTTATGATTTTTTAAACTAAAGAATGAATTTTCTTCACTCAGTTCCATTTCTACTAAATCCATTAAAATAAAATCAGATAGTAGATCTTCTGTTTCATATTTCGTTAAACCACACTCTGTTTTAATCTGGTTGAAATCTACCATATTAT
This sequence comes from Marinilabiliales bacterium, assembly GCA_002869315.1. Classification (GTDB taxonomy): domain Bacteria; phylum Bacteroidota; class Bacteroidia; order Bacteroidales; family F082; genus BM524. The sequence continues at coordinate 1,482 of PKTD01000170.1, forward strand.
TATTGTCCAGAAATTTCATTAAAATTCTTTCTGTATCTCCATAGGTAATTTCAATATTTTGAAGAGATCTTTGTTTTTTCCAGACTTTCATTAGAGTTCCGTTTGCAAGTAGGTTCTGATCTTTATGTCTTATGTAAGCTTTGAATTTACCTTTTGCATCTCCCGCCTTATGTGGGAATAATTTACTCTGTTCAATATTTACCTCAAGGACCTTTTTGCCATCTAAATTCCACTCTTTAGTGCTGAATTTTACTTCTGGTTTGCAATGCATTTTAGCTGCTTTGTCAACCATATAATACTCTTCTTCTGACCGCACACCTGCTATTGATCCATTATCCTTAACCCCAATAAGAAGTGTGCCACCTTGTGTATTTGCAAATGCAACAAGCGACCGTGCTATTTTTGGAGCATCGGATATTTCAAACTTAAAATCCAGGTACTGGCTTTCGCCACCCTGAATAAGTTTTCTTATCGGGTGTTGCTTTTTCATCTCAAAATTTTTGCAAGAATTATACTAATTTTTCAGACAATCTGTCCCAACACTGTATTGGTATTCAGTGTTATATAAATTCAATGTTCTCTTTAGCCATAGTTTTTTCGCAGTAATGACAACTTAGTTTCATATTACCTTTATGGTCAGAAATTACTTTAAATTCAGTTGGAATGTCTTCAATATTAGTAACGCATTTGGGGTTAAAACATTTTACAATTTTCTTAACTTTTGTAGGAGTATTAACTTTCTGTTTTTTTGTTATTTCGTAATCTTCAATTTCAATAAGTGTGGCAGTTGGTGCGACCAATGCTATTTTATTAATTTCTTCTTCCTGAAAAAATGTATCACTTATTTTAATTATTCCTTTACTTATATACTTATCGCTATATAAATTAGTTCCAAAATATACCTGGTTTTCAGAATCCTCAAGGTTTAGCATATTAATCACCTGAAAAGTCTTGTCTGATGGTATATGATCGATAACAGTTCCACTGCGTATTGCTGATACTATTAACTCTGTTCTTTTTTTATCCATGATTTGATTTTTTGAAATAGAAAAAATATTATTTAAGTCCTAATATTGCTGCTATTAAGGCCTGACGAACATAAACACCATTTTTTGCTTGCTGGAAATAATATGCTTTAGGATTATTATCTACATCTTCATTTATTTCATTTACACGAGGAAGGGGGTGTAAAACCTTCATGTTTTCTTTAGATTTACCAAGCATGCTATTTTCAAGAATGTATGCATTCTTTACTCTTTCATATTCAAGTGGGTCAGGGAAACGCTCGCCTTGAACTCTTGTCATGTAAAGTATATCTGCATGAGGAATGGCTTCTGAAAGGTCAGTATATTGCTTATATTCAAGATTTGCATTTTTAACCCACGTTTTAACAGAACTCGGCATTTTTAGTGATTCTGGTGAAACAAAATGGAAGGTGGCATTAAATAAACTCAAAGCCTGAACAAGTGAATGAACTGTTCTTCCATACTTTAAATCACCAACCATAACTATGTCGATGTTTTCAAGTGATCCTTGAGTTTTTCGAATTGAATATAAATCCAGAAGACATTGTGTTGGATGTTGGTTAGCCCCGTCACCTGCATTAATAATTGGTACAGGAGATACTTCGCTGGCATATCTTGCGCTACCATCCAATGGATTGCGCATAACAATTAAATCTGAATAATTGCTAACCGTTAGTATCGTATCCTTTAGTGATTCTCCTTTTTTAACACTTGATGTATCTGCGCTTGCAAAACCAATAATGCTGCCACCTAAATATTGTACTGCACTTTCAAAACTAAGTCTTGTTCGAGTGCTGGGCTCAAAAAATAATGACGCAATAACATGTTTATTAAGTATTTGCTGCCTTTGATCTTTTTCAAATTCCTCTGCCAGATCCAATATATAAAGTATCTCCTCTTTACTGAAGTCAGTAATTGAGACCAGGCTTCTGTTTTTTAAATCCATAGTATTTTATTTAATTTCAAAACATAAAAAAA
>PKTD01000105.1 GCA_002869315.1 Marinilabiliales bacterium
CCAGCATGGTTTTGGCATAGTATATTCTTCGTAGGCCATTCCGGACTTGGAAGGTGTTTCTTTATATATTATTGTTGGATTACCAAAAATAGTGTCCATTCCAAATCTAGATTTTAAAACGGATTTAAGTATTTCAATGTGAACAAGTCCCATAACTTTTATATGTAATTCCTGCTCATCTTTTAGCCATAATAGTTCCAGAGAGGGGTCCTCATCACTTAATTGTTGAAATGCAGAAATTAGTTGCGAATATTCAGCAGTATTTTGAGGACTAACCTTAATTGTTAAGAGAGGAGTGTTCAAACTAAAATCTTTCTTAATTTTTGTTGAATTACCTATAATATCTCCTGCTTTAGCGTCTTTTAAACCACATAAGGCTGCTGTATCACCTGCGTATAATATCCCGACATCCTCATATTTATTGGACTGTAGTTTCCTTATTTGAGATATTTTATTGGTATTGCTAACTCCTTGTATTTGAATATTATCACGGGCTTCGAGTATTCCTTTAAATAGTCGGGCACTTGCGATTTTGCCTATGGTCTTATGATGTTCAACTTTATAAATTACACCTTCAACTTCAGCATCCACATCAACATTAGCTAATGGAAAAAATTTACTTAATGTTGACATTAGATCTTCAATTCCCAAATCATATTTTGCTGACCCAAATAATACGGGAAAAATTTCATTATCAGATATTAGTTTTTTTAAAGAATTAATAATCTCATATTCACTTATATCTGTCCCATCCAAATATTTTAGCAGTAGATTTTCGTCTTTCTCGATTACGGCTTCTTTTAAAATACTGTTAGATAATGTTATAGGGGTGATAGACACAGATTCTTCTCCTTCATTATGAACCTTTTGAAATGGAATTAAGTCAGAAGTTAATTCGTTTTTCACATCATCAATTACGGAATTAATATTTACTCCTGATCGGTCAATTTTATTGATAAATATTAGAGTAGGGATCCGTAATTTTCTTAAGACAACCCATATATTATCAGTATGTGCCTGAACACTTTCTGCAGCAGATATTACTAATACAGCACAGTCGAGAGCCAGAAGAGAGCGTTCTACTTCAGAACTGAAATCCAGATGGCCAGGAGTGTCTATGATATTAAAGTTAATATCATCATATACAAATGAAGCGGTGGCAAGCCTGATTGAAATGCCTCTTTCTTTTTCAATACTAAGCCAATCGGTTTGTGAAGTGCCCTTATCAACACTTCCTGGCTTTCTGATTATTCCGGATTTATATAATAGTAATTCGCTAATGGATGTTTTACCTGCATCCACATGGGCAAGTATACCAATATTCATGTATTTTCCGGGTAATGGCATTTATTATATTTGCCTGCAAAAGTAGAAAAACAATCGTTTATAATTACTTCTTATTAATTATATACTTGTGTTTTAAGTCAAATAACTAAGTATTTATATAGCATGATATACAGTATATTACGTATTAATATCTAAAGTAATATATTAGATTATAGAAAGATATATTAAGCACATTAATTAATTTATTATTGTTTCTTTGTTGTTTACAATTTAATTAAAGTGGAGCAAAGCAAAAGACATAGAAAATTTGGACTGCATAGCAGGAATAGGCATAAAGGACATTACAATTTTGAATTACTTAAACAATTGGTTCCTGAGCTTTCTGAATATGTTTATAATAACAGAGGCATTGATACGATCGATTTTTCAAATCCAGAGGCAGTAAAACTGCTTAATCAGGGATTACTAAAGCAATATTATAAACTTGAATACTGGAAAATACCAGATAATTACCTTGTTCCACCCATCCCCGGAAGGGGAGACTATATTCATTTCGTGGCTGATTTATTAAGAGATACGGCTTCAAAGGGTAATGATAAAATACCAAGGGGTAGAAACATTAGAGTTCTTGACATTGGAGTAGGAGCTAACTGTATTTACCCAATTATAGGTTGTATGGAATATGATTGGTATTTTGTCGGCAGTGAAACTGATGATATTGCATTTATAAATGCCAATGAAATAGTGGAATCAAATAAGAAGATTAGCAGGTATATAGAAATAAGAAAACAGAAGTCCAATAATATCTTTTATAACATCATTAAGAGTGATGAGTTTTACGATTTAAGCATTTGTAATCCCCCTTTTCATTCATCAGAAACAGAAGCGCAAAAATCTAATTTGAGAAAAATAAAGGGCATAAAAGCTAAATCTTCTGACCCTAAAAACTTTGGCGGAATCAGTAATGAACTTTGGTGCGAAGGAGGAGAAAAAGAGTTTGTAAATAGTATTATTTTAGAAAGTAAAGAGTTTGAATCCAATTGTTTATGGTTTACAACATTAGTTTCAAAAGAGTCGAATCTTAATACATTTTATAAGCAACTTAAATCCATACAAGTAGACACATATGGTGTTTATGAAATGAATCATGCTAATAAAAAAGCCAGAATACTATATTGGTCCTTTTTAAAGCAAAAGCAAAGAGAAAAATGGATTAGTATTAAACTAGCACTTAATGCTAAATAATATTATTGAGTAAACTTATAAGTTTTTCTACTTCAGACTTAGTATTATAATGTACCATGCTAATTCTTACAACCCCGTCAATATGGTCTATTTTCAGACTCTCTATCAAACGTCTTGCATAAAAATCTCCCCATCTTATTCCCATTTTAAAAGGGTCGAGTTGCAAAGGGATTTCACTACTTTTTCTATTCTTAACAATAAATGAAACTGTAGGCACTCTTATTTCTTTATCTGCACAAGTTTCTCCAATAATTTCTATATTACTTCTGGATTTAAGGAATTCTATTAACGGACTTACTATCTCTTCCTCATGCTCGGCTATCAGGGCAAAAACCTTTTTTAGTCTACTATTTAATAAACTGTCTTTTTCTGAAAAATGCTCGTCATATAATAAATTGAGATAATCCAGAATTCCGGTACTACCATATGCCAATTCAAAATTTACGTTTCCTGGTTGTAATTTATAGGGAAGCTCATCCTTGGTAATAAAGTAATGGTTTATGCCTGTAAGTTGTTCAAGCACAGCCTCTTTTCCGTAAAGTAGTGAATAATGAGGACCGTAAACTTTATATAGACTAAAGACGTAAAAATCAACATCCCAATCTTGTACATCTAGATGACGGTGAGGGGCATAAGCCACACCATCAACACAAACCATGGCATTTTTACTATGTACAAATTCAGTAATTTCCTTTATTGGATTTATTGTTCCCAATATATTTGAGGCATGTGTAAAAGCCACTAGTTTAGTTTTGTCACTCATAAGTGAGTTAAGCTCATCAAGTTCCAGTTGATAATTATTAGTGTTGATATTCCAGAACTTTATTTTAATCCCATTGTCTTGCAAAGCAATCCAGGGACCTATATTTGCTTCATGGTCAGAATTACTTACTATTATTTCATCGCCTGCTTTAAAATATTTAGACAACGACCGTGA
>PKTD01000264.1 GCA_002869315.1 Marinilabiliales bacterium
ACCTCATAGTTTGTGGTTCTGGAGAAGATACTCTGGACAAAGTGAATAATATATTAAAAGATAAATTTAATATCGATTTCGTTCTTATGGATATTAATCTTCCAGGAGAATATAACGGAATAACTCTAATGCATAAACTTAAAAATGATTTCGATATTTTTACCAAAATACCCTTTATAGCTCAAACAGCTTACGCAATGTCGAATGAAAGGGATAAACTAATAAATGAGGGCTTTGATGAATATTTATCAAAACCCATTAAAAAAACTGAATTGGAAAATGTAGTTCAAAAAGTATTAGTTTTGTAATAATTACTGACGTATTTAAATATAGCTGATTCTTGAATTAATATTATTTTTCCCATTTTGAAACTCAATGGTTTAAGTATTATCAACTATAATAATCAAAATCAGCAACTTATAATTTTATAAAAAAACGGCATATAAATTGAACTATTTACATCTAAAGTTAAAACTTAAAGAATGGAAGAAGGTAAAGGACTTAAAATATTACTGGTTGAAAATGATGAACTAAATATAAAATTTGTAAAAATTGTACTTGATAGACTGGGTCATAATACCGATATAGCAACTAATGGTTTAGTTGGTGTAGATTTATTTAAAAAAAACGACTACGATTTAGTTCTGATGGATCTTGAAATGCCCGAACTTAATGGAATTGATGCCACCCTTCAAATAAGAGAACACGAAAATAAAAACAAACTTTCAAGAGTTAAAATCATTGCAGTAACAGCATACGCAATGGATACTGACAGACAAAGTTGTTTCGATGCTGGAATGAATGATTTTTTAGCCAAACCATTTTTAGTGGAAGAACTAATTGAGTTAATAAATAAACATTTTTATGATTCCAATGAGTTTATTTCTAATATTTTGGTTAACAATAATTAAACAGCATATTTAAACCTTTGAACCATTTATTTTCCTGATATTTTAATCTCTTCAAGCGATACAGTGTAAATCAAGGTAGTATAACCATCAACTCCCTGCATTCCAAGGCTGCCTACGCCTATAGAAGATGGCACAATTAATTGCGATTTACTTCCGCTTTTCATCAAGCCCAGACCCTGCATAAAGCCTTTGGTATCAAAGTCTTCTCCATATACAACTTCAAGCGGTTCCAAATCAGGATTCATATTTGAATACAGTAATCTACCATCCAACTCTGAAACTTCCAGGCGGACTTTACAAATATCGCCTTCCTTTGGATTTGCACCCTTCCCTTTTTCAATTTCCATATAATATAAACCGCTTTCCAGTGGAGAGGTGTTTATCTCATTTGAACGAATGTATTTCAACAATTTACTTATTTCCTGTTTCTTTTTTTTCTGCTGCTTTTCAAGCATAGACCTTTGGTACTCTTTTGTATTCTCAATTTTTATTAGACCAATATCATAATACATTAACTCACCAGGAGTAATAAATTCAGGAAGTTCTTGTAATTTCCCAGTTTTTAAATAAAATGAATCGGCAACAATAACAAAAGACATAGAGTCGCCCGGCGACATTAATGAAATAGCATCATAAAGATCACCTTCAAAATTATGCTCAGCATATGGAAATGTTAATATATCATTTAAATCTTTACTGTTGAATAATACCGAATCTTCAAGACTATATCTCAAGTTTAAACTTACATAATTTCCAACTTCTGCTTTTAGGGTTTCACCTGATTTATGATGAAACTTATAGTTAACACCATTGTCAGACAATTGATAACCTGGGTATTTAGAATCTGAACATGAAGTGAAATAAGTTAAAATAATTGATATCAATATAAAAGAAAATAAATGTCGTTTCATTTTATTTAGTTTATAATTATTAATAATTAATTGCAATAAAAAAGGTCGCTTACTGATATAAACAATCAGCAAACGACCTTTTTCAATAATCTATTTTATTTCTTTACAATGTCGATTAATTCAACATCAAATTTTAATGTTGCGTAAGCAGGAATCATACCGCCTGCACCTCTAGGTCCATAACCTAAAGAAGAAGGAATAATTAGGGTAGCTTTGCCACCTTTATTTAGCATGGCAATACCTTCGTCCCAACCTGGAATAACTCTGCCCTGCCCTAGTGGAAATTCAAATGGCTCACCTCTGTCAACTGAGCTATCAAACTTACTTCCATCTAGCAAATATCCACTATAATGAACCTTCACAACATCTCCTGCTTTGGCTTTAGGTCCATTACCTTTTTCAGTTTCAATGAAAATCAAACCTGATTCAGTAGGTTCTACAGTTATATTATTATCTGCTAGATATTTATCCAATATAACCATTTCCTCATCCTTTGCTTTTTGTGCAGCAGCAGCCTGTTCTTGCTCATCTTCTTCCTGACTTTTAACACTCAATAATTTGATATTAAACATAATGTTTTCAACTGAGTCAAACTGAGCAGGAGTAACCTTCTGACGAAATAACTTAATAAATACAGAGTCAGTATTACAAGCAAATGTGGCACTATCACCTTCATGCATTAAATAAAGACCTTCATATAAATCGCCTTTAAAAACTGGCTCATCAAGTCTCATCTTAAGTGGTTGAGGCATCTCCTTACTGTCAAATAAAACAGTATCTGGTGTTTGATAACTCATATGAACCTCAATGATATCGCCTTTTTGAGGAACTCTACCATCACTATTTTTCTCATGAAACTTATACTTAAGTCCATTCTCCGTGGTTTTATATTCACCACTACCACTTTCACATGATGAAAATACTACAGCAAAAGCCAATAAAACCAATAATCCTAAAAGTGTTTTTTTCATTGTTTTGAATTTTAATACATATTGTAAAGCACTAAACAACAGCACATTACCATATCAATTATCTAATTAATTATTATTATTTAATATTTTTATTTTATAAATCAAACTAGAACGCGAAGGTATTCTTTTTTGGTCACCTAACAAACCAAAAGCCAGGTGAGATGGAATAATTAAATTCGCCTCACTACCTCTCCTTAATAATAGTATGGCTTCCTCTAATCCTGATTCAACATCACCATAGCCTACAATAAAGGTTTTTAAACCATCATTTTCTGATGAATATATTAAATCACCAGTAATTAATCTTGTTTCATATTCTAAACTAACCTGATCACCTTTTTTTATCAATTGACCACTACCCTCTTGTAGGATGCCTATTCTCAGACCAGAACCCGTTTCAGTCATTTCCCAGTTATGCCTTCTTATGTAATTATTAATACTCTCGTTCTCAGTACGTACCAAATACTTATTAACTTTTTCAAGGGATTCCTTTCGCTCTTTGAGATTAGTAATGTTAGTTGTTTCATTATCTGCTTTGTCACTAAGACATGAACTAACACTCATAATGAAAAAAAATATCACTGATATTTGAAATATAAGTTTCATAGATTAGTATGATAGATCTTTTTCATAGGTTTTAAGTACACTTTTTATG
>PKTD01000135.1 GCA_002869315.1 Marinilabiliales bacterium
ATAGTTTAACAAGAGATAATATCATGCTTACTGTTAATAGCGTTCCCAAACTAGAACTAGAAGATCAAATTCCATTAGGATTAAGAGTTGGATCAGATGGTAATTATGAGATTAGTTTGATCTCAGCAAAAGGATTTGAATCAATTGAAAAGGTATATCTGCAAGACCATTTACTAGACAAAACTCATAATCTTAGTTCAGGTTCATACAGTTTTTATACTGAAGCAGGAGATATTACAAACAGGTTTGTTATAAACTGTTCTACTCTGGGAATAGATGATAATACGATCAAAGATCAGGATGTTTATGTGTTTGCTTATAATCAAAGACTAACAATTATAAATGAAACCAATCTAAGAGGAAAAACAAAAGTCCTCAATATCTTCGGCCAAGAAGTATATAGTTTCAAATTGTATGGCAACAGTAATCAGTCGTACACTTTAAATGTTCCTACAGGAATTTATATTGTTTATACAGTCCTGGAGAATGGCAAAGCAGTTACGACAAAGGTTTTAATAAAATAATCGAGCAAAATAATGAGTGATTTATTTTCTAACAAAATCAAATTAAAATGAAAAAGATAGTATTAGCAATTACAATTAGTATATCAATGTTAGTAAGTGTTCAAATATTCGCTCAGGGTGGTCCTCCTCCGCCTCCTGATAATCATGGTACCGATGAAAACCAAGATGCAGGTGGTGGGGCACCCATAGGCGGTGGTACATTTATTTTAATGGGACTTGCAGCTGCTTATGGTGTAAAGAAGTTTTATAATAGTAAAAAGGAAAGTATTGAAGAATAGTAATTAGTTTCAATACTAGAAAGTAATCAAACATTCTTCTATCGTGCTCCCAGAACTAGACTAAGAGTTTTACTCTCACCATCCCTCAAAATGTTAAGTTCAACCTCATCACCTGGCTGGTATTGCTTTAAAAGAGTTGAGTAAGTCCGCAAGTCTTTGGTTTCCTTTCCGTCGAGTTTTATAATTACGTCACCAACCATAAGTCCGGCCTTTTCGCCGGCAGAGCCTGGGATTATGCTACCGACTCTTACACCTTCGCCTTTAAAGGCAAAATCTGGCACAGATCCTGTACTTGCTTTTCTGGCTGTTTTAGGTTTATCATCTGCAGGTTTTGCCGGAGCACCAGAACCTGTAAAAGGCATAGGATCTTTTCGTTCGGCGAGATAAACTACAACTTCCTTGGCCACTGTGGCTACTTTTACAAGTCCTTTACTGTCAATGTTTTCAGGGGTATCAGAAGGTCTGTGATAGTTGGAAGTAGCCCCTGTAAAAAGTTGAACTGCAGGAATTTGCTGCTCAATAAATGCCACCTGATCGCTGGCATCCAGATCGTTTTCAACAACCTGTGTAAGCACTCCTGTTGTATAATCGGTACCCATGAAAATAAATTTCCATTCACGGGCCGTATTTGCATTAAGCACCATGAGTTTTTTATCAAACAGACTACCATCGGTATCAAGATTGATATTAGCAAAAACACCATCCTTAAAATACTCTTTAACATGTTTTACAAAATAACGAGATCCTATTAAACCTGCTTCTTCAGCTGTAGATGCTAGAAATACTATCGTTCTGGCAGGAGTTGCACTTTTTGCCAGTGAGCGTGCAAGTTCTGTCATTATAGCTACACCGCTTGCATTATCATCGGCACCGTAGTGTATCTTACCTTCATCACCTTTATGATGGTCGGGCCAGCCCAATCCCAAATGATCATAATGTGCTGAAATTACAACAACCTGATCTTTAAACTTTTCATCCTTACCCGGAATTATTCCAATAACATTCTTTAGAATAATTCTTCCCATTCCATCAAACTCATGACTAAACTCCTGGAAATAACTATCTCCTATAGGTTCCAATCCTGCTTTTTTAAATTCTTTAGCAATATGAGTTGCTGCCATGTCAATTTCGGGTGTTCCTATTCCTCTGCCCTTAAGTTCCTTCGAAGCGAGGTACTTAATGTCGTTCATCATCCTTTCTTCAGAAAAAACCGGCTTTAGTTTAGCAAGGGGCTCCCTTTTTTCAAACATAGAGACATCTGTATTTCCCTCATTTATAATCTTAACTAAAGGAGAGTTAACAACATCCCACTGACCTTTTGCAATATTTGTAGGCTCTTCACCAGAAAATGCCAGATAACTGTATTTTCCGTAATGTGGTAGTTTGCGGATAAGACCAGCAATGGAAGCCTCATTGGAAAGTGAAATAAAGATATCCTGTTTATTTATATTATTTTTTCTTGCTTTGGTTATAATGAAACTATTATTCGTCTTCTTAATGCTTTTTCCATCGTAATTCACGCTATCATTTGCAAATCCTGATTTATATTTTGAAATTTCTGAACTAAATTCATTGGCAAATTTATTTTCAAATCCCAATATCCACAAAGTTTTATCTTCAGGAACAGAATTTATTTCATTATCAAATAAAATTGTAAAATTATCATTATCAGCATCTTTCCATGCTTGAGCAAACTTTTTATAAATATCCAAATTCTTTTTTTCTGCTTCAACAGGAAGCACAAAAATATTCTCATTACTTGCCCATATTTTCGACAACGTTGATGGCACCTCAGCGGGATTTAGAATTCTGAAAACATCATACTGAGGATCTACGGCAACTTTTATTATCTCACTTTTAGTGTCGAACTCAAAAGTCTGCTCTTTATCATTCATAGTGAATTCAAATGTTTCCAGCCCAGCATCAGTTAAAACACTCACTGGAATATTAAAGTCAAATGCATCATATTTCTGCACCTGCTTTAATTTCAAAATATTATGGAAATATCCTTCTTCCTTAACACTGATTATTCTATCAATTGCGATTTCAGGAGCACCTTTTCTGTTTACACACTGATTGAAAAAATCTTTCAAATCAATACCGCTAACGGTTTCCATAGCAATCCTGATATCATTAAAGGAGGCTGTTTTAAATTTCTGCTGTTTATAGAACAATGCAATTCCTTCCACAAATTTTTTGTCACCTATTTTCCTTCTTAGCATCTGCCACATCATCATACTCTTACCATAACCAATAGCTTCACTGGCACCATCATGACGTGATAGAAAATCTTTTAAAGGAAAATCATTATCGGGTGTAACCACATTTGAATATTTCTGTAAAGTAGACCTTCGATACTCTTCGCCGGCACCCCTTTGTTCTTTTATAAGGTGATCGGCCATAAAGGCTGTTAAACCTTCGCACCAGTTTCCTGTGTTGAAATCAACATACACACTGTTTCCCCACCAGTTATGGAGTAATTCATGAGGATATGAAGAATGTAATATAAAAGGAAAGCGTATAATTTTTTCTCCCAAAAGTGTAAATGACGGCATTCCGTAACCTGTTTCCCAGAAATTTTCCACAAGTGCAAATTTTGTATAGGGATAATCTCCTATC
>PKTD01000137.1 GCA_002869315.1 Marinilabiliales bacterium
AAGCCGAGTCAATTCATATTATCCGTGAAGTGGCGGCAGAATTTGAAAATCCTGTTATGCTTTACAGCATCGGTAAGGACTCATCCGTAATGGTACGTCTTGCTGAAAAGGCATTTGCACCGGGCAAAGTCCCATTTCCATTAATGCATATCGACAGTAAATGGAAGTTTAAGGAAATGACCGAATTCCGTGATAAATATGCCAAGGAAAAAGGCTGGGACCTGATTGTCCACTATAACAAAAAAGGATTTGAAGAAGGAGTGGGACCCTTTACCCATGGATCGAAAGTCCATACTGATATAATGAAGACACAAGCTCTGCTTGAAGGTCTTAGCAAATATGGTTTCGACGCAGCCTTCGGAGGTGCCAGAAGAGACGAAGAAAAGAGTCGCGCCAAAGAAAGAATATATTCCTTCCGCGATAAATACCATCAGTGGGATCCGAAGAATCAGAGACCAGAACTATGGGACATCTATAATGCTAAAGTCCATAAGGGAGAAAGCATCAGAGTATTCCCCATCAGCAACTGGACAGAGTTAGATATCTGGCAATACATACGCCTGGAAAACATACCTATCGTACCTCTGTATTATGCCAAAGAACGCCCAATAGTAGAATTCAACGGAGCAAAAATCCTCGTCGATGACGACCGTATGCCAAAAGAACTGGCCGACACAGCAAAAATGGAAATGGTAAGATTCCGCACCCTCGGCTGCTACCCCCTAACCGGCGCCATTGACTCCAATGCCGACACTATCGAAAAAATAGTAGAAGAAATGATGACCACAACGAAGAGTGAGCGTACCACCAGGGTTATTGATTTTGATCAGGAGGCGAGTATGGAGCAGAAGAAGCGGGAAGGATATTTTTAAAATCCCAATAAACCAAAATACAAATTCCAAATAAATTCCAAAACACAAATTTCAAAACTGTTTTGTTTGATATTTTAAACTGTTTTGCTATTGAATATTGAGAATTGATTTTTATTTGTTATTTGGAAATTTAGTATTGGGATTTATTTGCAATTTTACTATTGTAATTTTTTATAATTTCAATCCAAAAAACATAGCCTTATGGAACCCAAAAAACCCTACGATTTAGAAGAAAGAACTTTCGAATTTGCTCGTGACGTCAGAATATTTGTAAAAACTTTATCTAAGACAATAGCCAATAATGAAGATATAAAACAACTAATAAGATCCTCTGGTTCTGTAGGAGCAAATTATATTGAAGCAAATGAGAAATTAAGCAAGAAAGATTTTTTGCTTAGAATGAAAATAAGTAGAAAAGAAGCAAAAGAAACAACCTATTGGCTGCGATTAATTGAATCAACAAATGACGTGAATAATAGTACTATAGATAATCTAATTAAAGAGTCAATAGAATTAAAAAAAATATTATCAAGTATAATTGAAAAATCACAATGATTAAATAGCAAAAAACAAACTAAAAATTCCAAATAATATTCAATAAACAAAAACCAACCTCCAAAATAGTTTAGCCCGCATTATGAAGTTTGGTTATTGAGTATTGAAGTTTGAGATTTATTTGATATTTGGAACTTCAATATTGGAATTTAACTTTTTTAAAGTTTGGGATTTATTTGTCATTTGAAATTTTAAATATTGGAATTTAGTAACTATGGATATAAAAGAATTTTTAGATCAGGATCAGAAGAAAGACTTATTACGACTACTAACATGCGGTAGCGTAGACGATGGTAAATCAACCCTCATAGGTCGTTTGCTTTTTGATAGTAAAAAACTATACGAAGATCAACTGGATGCTTTGCAGCGTGATTCAAAACGCGAAGGACATGCCGGAGAGGATATTGATTATGCTTTGCTATTAGATGGTCTTAAGGCCGAGCGTGAGCAGGGGATTACCATCGATGTGGCTTACAGATATTTTTCCACAAGTAAACGTAAGTTTATCATAGCAGATACTCCGGGTCATGAGCAGTATACCCGTAATATGATTACAGGAGGCTCAACAGCCAATCTTGCTATCCTTTTGGCTGATGCCAGAAAAGGTGTTATTACCCAAACAAAACGCCATACTTTTTTAGTTTCTCTATTGGGGATTAAACATGTTGTTCTGGCTGTAAACAAAATGGATTTGGTAGACTTTAAGCAGGAAGTTTTCGAGCAAATTTGTGATGATTACCGCAAATTCACAACCACACTTGGTATACCCGATATTACTTTTATTCCTGTGTCTGCCCTGAAGGGCGATAATGTGGTGGATATCAGCGACAGAATGCCCTGGTATCATGGTAAGAGCATGCTGGAATTTCTGGAGTCTGTTCATGTGGTAAGCGACCGCAATTTCGATGATCTGCGCTTCCCCATACAATATGTTATTCGCCCTACCCTCGACTATCGCGGATTTGCCGGAAAAGTATCAAGTGGTGTTATTCGTGTGGGTGATGAGGTGATGGCTTTGCCCTAAGGCAAAAAATCGAAGGTAAAAAGCATACTTACTTCCGAAGGAGATGTGGATTATGCCTTCCCGCCCCAATCTGCCAGTTTCACTCTGGAAGATGAGATAGATATTAGTCGTGGTGAAATGGTAGTACACCCCAACTCCCAGCCACATGTGGAAAGACATTTCGAGGCCATGCTGGTGTGGATGGACGAGAAGCCAATGGATGCAAGTCTGCAGTTTTATATCAAGCATAACACCCATTCTACCAAAGCCCGTATCGATGAGATAAAGTACAGGGTTGATGTAAACACACTTGAGAAATCCGAAGTAGATCATTTTGAACTTAATGAAATAGGCAGGGTTGTCCTTACCTCCACCAAGCCTTTGCTGTTTGATCCATACAAAAAGAACCGCCAGACAGGCTCATTCATACTTATCGACACGATTACACATAATACTGTTGCCGTTGGTATGATACTCGACAAAATGAGTAGCGACAAACTCAGCAGTAGAATTACCGACAAGCAAAAAGAACATATAGTAAAGTCAGGCAGTCTCATAAGCACCAAAGAAAGGGAAAAGCGCTACGACCAAAAGGCACAGACAATATGGATAACCGGCCTGCATGGAAGCGGCAAAAACGAACTTGCATATAGTCTGGAAAAGGAACTCTTCGAAATGGGCAAAATAGTTGTGGTTCTGGATGGCAAGCGCATCCGCTCCGGCCTCAACCGCGAACTCGACTACTCCCCATCCGACCGCGCCGAACACCTCCGCCGCGTAGCCCACCTCTGCCATATCCTCAACGACCAGGGAATAATAGTCATAGCCTCCTTCATTTCCCCCCGCGAAAGCATCCGCTCACAGGTAAAAGAAATAATAGGCGAAAACCGCTTCAAACTTATATACCTGGATGCCGACATAGACTTTTGCCGACAAAACGATAAATACGGTCTTTACAAAATGGCCGATGAAGGAAAAATTAAAC
>PKTD01000294.1 GCA_002869315.1 Marinilabiliales bacterium
ATCGCGGAAAGCACGCCAGAATACAAATACGTTGTAGGTTCTGGATGTGAATGTAAAATAACCTTCAGGAACTTCTCCTTCGAAGTCAGGAGGCAGAATCAGGTATTTCCCACCTTCTCCTTTGTCAGGGCCAACAAATCCAACATCGGTAAGTGGACGATGCCAGAAGTCATCAAGGATACCCTGGAGTTTTGGTGGCACTTCGATAACTGTGGGACCATCCAATTTTAAATCAAGATAACCCATTCCATAAACTACATCAGAGTTCGGTGTGCTAACGATGGTTTCGGCACTCAAACGATCCTTCCAAATAGGAAAGACATTGGAACCCACACCAAACTCAGCTTCCGAGCCCTTCTTCATAGCCCACAAAGCGGTAGCCGGCAAAGACCAGATAACGACCTGGCAGGCGCGTTGGAAAAGAACTTCGTCATAAAGCCGATCAGCAGATTCTGCTGTTGGGTAGTTCTCCACAAACTCAGTGTTGATCAATTCATCCCATGGATCTACTGTATTTACTTCTTTTTGTTGATCATTGCAACCGGAAGTCAACAGAATTGAAATTGACAATAATCCGATTAATAGAAAATTTGAATTTTTTTTCATAATAATTAATATAAATTTTGAAAAGGATGGAAACGGCCTAAAACAGGGCCGTTTCCATTACTGAAAGCATAAACTCGTTTAGTCTAATTCTGAGGCTTTGTTTGTAACCTTTTTAGCACATTGTCTATCCCAAGTGAACTACCCATAACTGGAGGGAACTCAACAAACGACTGTAAGAACTCGCCAACATAGGTTTGAGCTGGAACAAATAACCACATGTTATCTGCATACCATCTTAGATACATGGCAGATTTCCATGAAACTTCATAGGGATCTGCTCTTAAGTTAATCACAACCGGCCATGAAGGTGTTTTGCGGTAAGCTTCGTTTATTGGTCCCTCCATGATCGTAAAGTGTATTTTCCAATTATTATATCTAATTGCATTCAAGTGTCCTCCAGCATCAAAATAAAAT
This sequence comes from Marinilabiliales bacterium, assembly GCA_002869315.1. Taxonomy (GTDB): domain Bacteria; phylum Bacteroidota; class Bacteroidia; order Bacteroidales; family F082; genus BM524. Next base: position 1,021 of record PKTD01000294.1, read on the forward strand.
ATTTCTCTTCTAGGACTTTCTTCTACATCACCTTTCCAGTATGGCAATAAATTATAACCATCTAAATGGACCTTGAAATTTTTATCACCAGCCTGATAGCCTGTCAATAGTTTTCCCTTTACATCAGGAACACCAGCTGCTGCCAATAAGGTAGGCATCATGTCCTCATGCGAATATATGTCGTTGGAAATGGTTCCCGGCTCTATTACACCCGGCCAACGGATAACGCAAGGCACTCTGAAGCCACCTTCCCAGGTAGTACCCTTTTCTCCGGCAAAGGGAGTAGTTCCACCATCGGGCCAGGTAAATTTTTCTGCGCCATTGTCTGTGGAATACATAACAATGGTATTATCAACAATCCCCAATTCATCAAGCTTTGCCAGAACACGGCCAACAGCTTTATCGTGCTCTACCATACCATCTGGATATAAACCGATACCGGTTACGCCTTCACTCTCTTCTTTAAGATGTGTCCAAACGTGCATGCGTGTAGCACTCAACCAAACAAAAAATGGTTTGCCTTCTGCGTTGGCCTTTTCAATAAATGCTATAGCAGCATCAGTGAATTCATCATCAGCAGTTTCCATTCTTTTCCGGGTCATCGGACCTGTATCTTCAATTTTACCATCGGCATATGAATGCAAAACGCCTCGTGGCCCAAATTCCTCATGAAATGCCGGATCCTTTGGATAATAATAAGACTCAGGTTCTTCTTCTGCATTTAAGTGATAAAGATTTCCGAAAAACTCATCAAAACCATGGTTGGTTGGTAACATCTCATCCCGGTCGCCTAAATGATTTTTTCCAAACTGACCAGAAGTGTATCCCAAAGGTTTTAACAATTCAGCAATGGTTGGCTGATCGTCTTTAATGCCCTGCTCTCCACCTGGCATTCCAATGGTTAACAGCCCTGTTCTGAATGGATGCTGCCCCAAAATAAATGCTGCACGTCCTGCTGTACAGGATTGTTGTGCATACCAGTCGGTAAATACAGCACCTTCATGACCAATCCGGTCAATGTTTGGGGTCTTATATCCCATCATACCATGGCTATTGATACTGATATTCGAATAGCCGATATCATCGCCCCAAATCACAAGGATATTGGGTTTATCCTGCGAATACAGCAAAATAGCTGATGCAAGAAAGATTGATAATAAAACAATTGATTTTTTCATTGAATTTATTTTATATTACTACTTAATTTCGATTATCGGTATTTCCGTTGCAATATGATAGTCTGCAATGGCTGCTTTCTTTTCAGTTTTAAGTACGTCCCTGAGAATTTCAATATAATCATCAGCAGTTTGCGAAAATGCCATTGAGGCAATGAAAATAAGCAATAGTGTAATTAATGTTTTCAGACTTCTCATCATAAAATTTATCTGTTAAATTATTTAATAAATAGATTTTATATTTCTGTACTATAAGTTTTAATTTCAATGTTATGGGAAATGGTTTTCAAGGCACCCTGAAAGAAATGGAAATGATCTGAATTCATAAATTCATTGCATTTTTTCTCATCTTCAATAGTTATTACAATATGAAAGTCTTTCCTCAAGTCCTCCTTGAAATCAACATACCCGTCCTGGTTCGTAAGTTCATTTATGAATTGAATCTTATTCTGATAAAACTCAGGCTTCTTTTCATTTGGTATGTTGGCATTTATATCGATACATTTCATGTAATTCAATGTTCTATAATCATGCCACAAGATGCATTATGTTGTATATGTGTGGGTTAAGAATAATTAGCGCTACTTTGTAATTAATGATAATTACGAAATATCATAAGTTCACCATATTTAGCATATTTTACTATTTATTTATGCCATATTTGATAATTCTGCTACGAAGAGTATTTGGGTTTAAGCCCAATATTTCTGCTGCCCCATTTTTACCGCTGATTTTACCTTTGGTCTTTTTTAGGACTTCTTTTATATAGTTTATTTCCATGTCGGCAAGGCTTATAAAATCATTGGATCCTTGAATATTGGAAGAATTATCCTTGATTTTTAGATTAATATACTGTGATTTAATAACGTCATTCCCGCAAATAATTACTGCTTGTTCAATAATATTCTCCAGTTCACGTATATTACCTGGCCATGAGTATGCCTGTAACTTATGCAGAGCCTGTTTCGAAATTCTAGAAATTGACTTCTTATGTTTAGAGGAATATTTTTTTATGAAAGCATTAGCCAGTTCTTCAATATCTTCATTTCTTTTCCTAAGCGGAGGAATTGTTATTGGATAGACATATAAGCGATAATATAAGTCGTTACGAAAGTTTCCTTTCTCAATTTCATTGAGTAGGCTTTTATTTGTTGCTGCTATTATTCTAACATTTGTTTTATTTCTTTTTTCTG
>PKTD01000321.1 GCA_002869315.1 Marinilabiliales bacterium
CCATGAAGTTGTTTGAAAACCTTATCCATATCACCGTAAAAAACTCCTTTTTGATGCGGATTCTCGCCATAGCGAAGAACATTTGCATCCATGGAACTGCTTTTGAAAGCCTCAATCTCACCATTGTTCATCCAGTTGAAAATAGCAGTATCATAATGCGAACTTATGTTAAAAGCCATGGAAGCAAAACGGCGACGGTCGCTCAAGTCTGTTTCTCCATTTTTCTCTTCAAGAAGATTTAATAAATCGCCATACATGGCTGATGAAGAAACTGTTAACACATCCTTATGATTTTTTGCCGCTGCGCGGATAAGGCTAATTCCACCTATATCAATTTTTTCGATTATCGACTGCTCATCGCTGGTATTTGCTATGGTTTCCTCGAAAGGATATAAGTCAACAATTACCAGGTCGAATTGAGGAATTTCATACTCATCAAGTTGTTTTAAATCGTCGGCATTTTCCCTTCTTGCCAAAATACCACCAAAAACTTTAGGATGCAGGGTTTTTACTCTTCCACCCAAAATGGAAGGGTATGATGTTAGGGATTCGATGGTTTTTGCTTCGAAATTATTTTCGGTAATATATTTATATGTTCCACCGGTGGAATAAACCTCTATGTTTAACTCCTTTAATTTTTGCAGAACCTCATCGAGTCCATCTTTATAAAAAACTGATACTAATGCTGTTGTGATTTTTTTTGCCATGACGTTTAATATTTTTACTGTTTGTCCTTAATTTATTAAAAGGCTTTTGCAAAATAACATGAATTAATTAAAACTTCTTATGATTTTATCTATTATTTTAAATGATTTTTAGATTATCCTATAAATTTTCTGGAAGATAATTAATTATTAAATATTAAAAAATAATTTTGAATTAAGGTCCTTTTGGGTACTCTTTGTAATTTAAATTTATAAGCATTCATGATTTTGTGTTAAAATCAATTAATAATCAGCCAAACTCAAATTTCTAAAAAACTTATTATACTTTTACTGATAATTTAGGTGATTGCATTAATTTCGCTTTATGATTGTTCTCAAGCTATTAGTTGAAAGTTTTTTGTTTGCCATAAATGCTCTGGTAGTTAACAAGGTAAGAACCCTGCTTTCCTTATTGGGAATTACCATAGGCATATTTTCAATTATTTCTGTTTTTACAGTTTTCGACAGTCTTGAAAACGCCATAAAATCGGAGATTAACTCTCTGGGCAGCAATGTATTGTTTATTCAGAAATGGCCATGGGCCATGGGAAGTGATTATCCATGGTGGAAGTATTATAATCGACCTGAGCCAAAAGTGAGTGAAATGGAAGAAATTCTTAAGAGAAGTTCCACTGTTGATGAGGCGGCATTTATGCTTGGTGTTGGAAGGAATGTATATTATAAAAATAACCAGATGCAGGATGTTCCAATTATTTCTGTTTCACAGGATTATAATAAAATCATGTCCTTCGATCTGGAGGCAGGAAGGTATTTCACTCCCGTGGAGTCGCATAGAGGAAATAATGTTGCAATAATAGGAACCGATATAGCTGATCAATTGTATCAGGGGATAGATCCGGTAGGGAAAAAAATTAAAATATTTGGCCGTAAACTTGATGTTATTGGGGTTACAAAAAAAGAAGGTGAAAGTGTTTTTGGTGAGTCGAAGGATAATAGAATATTTATTCCCATAAATTATGGTCGTAGCGTTTTGGATGTGAGAAATATAGGTTCTACCATTATTGTGATGGCCAAACCGGGAATAAGCAACGACCAGATGAAAGATGAACTGGTGGGCATTATGCGTTCCATCAGAAAGTTACCTCCCCGGGCCGATGATAGTTTTGCCATTAATGAAACCGATATAATTAATAAGGCTTTCGATTCATTGTTTGCTGTTATAGCATTGGTAGGATGGTTTATAGGCGGATTTTCACTTTTGGTTGGGGGCTTTGGTATTGCCAATATTATGTTCGTTTCGGTAAAGGAAAGAACAAGTCAGATAGGCATACAGAAGTCGCTTGGCGCGAAGAATTATTTTATACTTCTGCAGTTTCTTTTCGAAGCAGTTTTTCTTGCCATAATGGGTGGTATAGTTGGACTTTTGATAGTTTACATCCTTACTTTCTTCTCCGAATCCATATTAAACTTCGAGTTAATATTAACCTTTAGAAATATTTTCCTTGGCGTAGTTGTTTCGGCATTTATAGGATTGCTATCAGGTTTTATTCCTTCTTATAAGGCTTCCAGGCTCAACCCTGTGGATGCTATGAGGTCGAGTTTTTAATAATGATTACTGTCATAAAGCTATTGTCAAATAGTCGAAGGGTCGAAAAGTGTCTTGAGAATAGGGATATATAGTGGCATTTTAATGGAACACGGATGACACGGACGAAACAGATTTACACGGATCAGTTATGTTATAAAATAATTAAATCCGTGGAAATCCGCCTAATCAGCGTCATCCGTGTTCTATTCCAAGAGGTCCATACGAACCTCGACTATTAGACTTTTCGACTATTTTTAAGCCAAAACCACATCCCAAGGCACCATATACGCAATGATTGCCGTTGAAATAATGAAATATATGAGTATTGTTCTGTTTTTCTTAGCAAAATCAGACTTTTTCTTTGCAAAGAAAATACCCATGCTAACCAGTCCTATAGCGATAAACATCATTAGCGGATGTTCCATACCATAAAACCTGAGGCTCTCCGACTTCATAAATCCGGATTCATATTGTACTTTAGGACTTATAAACATCAGAGTAGCTCCTAACAAAAACTGTAAATACATTAGATATTTTGTAACAGTAAATAAGGATTTAGAAAAAAATGATTTCTTAGTTATTATAGCAACTAAACTTACTATTATGCTAATTGCAAGCATGGTCAATACCAGCCACATAAAACCTGAGTGAGAATTCTGAATAATACTATACATATTTTTGTTTTTAATTAGTTAAGCAATAATACTAATTATCCATTTCACTTGATGATTATATTTTATAATATTTGTTATAATTTCAGAGTAGATTTATTATTCTTTAAGATACAGTTTGCTATGAATATTTAATTTTGCTCTGTTTAACATTAATGAAAATGAGTAACAAACCTCTCGATTTTTTCAAAGAAAAATTACAAAAAAGCAGAAATGAAAATCTGTATATAAGTAAAAGAATAAGGTTTACTTCGGTTTTAAGAATTGCCGTATTCCTTCTTACAGTATTGGCAGTCTATTTAAGTACCTATATAAACCTAATAAGTGTTTTTATTTCTCTCACAACAGGAGTTGTTATTTTTATTGTGTTGATAAGCAAACACTTAAAGTTAGAGAAGAAGAAAAAATGGGAGCAATCATTATCAAAAGTACTGCAAGAGGAGATTGATATTGTTGAGGGAAAACCCAATGTAGAAAGCTCAGGCCTTGAATTTATTGATGATGATCATCCCTTTAGCGGAGATTTGGATGTATTCGGAAAAAAATCTTTGTTTCGACTGATAAACAGAACCTCTACCTTAAATGGGAAAAACAGACTGGCAAATATTTTAAAAAGTCCTTTGAAGGATGAAGAAAAATTAAAACAACGACAACTAGCCATATCCGAACTAAAAGAAAAAACAAACTGGAGAATACATTTTCAGGCAAAAGGAAATCTAAATAGGGAAAACAAAGGTGAACTTGAGGGGCTAGTAAAATGGGCAGAAAAAGATTTATCTGGTTTTAGTAATTCGTTTTATAAGGCTATGATAATTATAAATCCTATTTTAGGAATTGGACTTAGCATATTGTCAGCTATGGGTGTTATTAGTTCATCATGGTTGGTTTTGTTTATCTTTTTGCCATTAGTATTGGTTGGAACTAAACTTGGGATAATTAACCAGCAACATGCCTTAATGAGCAAAAAAACCAGTCTGCTTGAAAAATATTCCGGCTTGTTCAAGGAGGTAGAAAATGAAAGTTTTAAGAGCAAAATGCTTATTGAAATACAAGATGAGTTATGCAATAAAAAGCAGTCGGCCAACAAAGAAATTTGGGCCCTCTCAAAGATAATGACCTCCTTCGACTACCGCCTTAACATGATAATGGGAATATTATTAAATGTGTTTTTCCTATGGGATATTCGTCAGTTAATTCGCCTTGATAATTGGAAGAAAAGAAACAACAAGAATCTGAAAACATGGTTCGAAAGCCTTAGTATTGTTGATGAGTTAAACTCTTTTGCTGGTTTTAATTATGCTTTCCAATTGAATTATATGCCAGAGTTTTCAAAGAATTTTAAACTAGAAGCGGAAAATGCAAAACACCCATTTTTGCTGGGAAATAAAAATGTTGGCAACCCTGTTTCTATTCCTTCCTGGAAACAGTTTTATGTTGTTACCGGAGCAAATATGGCCGGGAAAAGTACATATTTGAGAACAGTTGGTGTTAACCTCTTACTTGCCATGACTGGCTCGGCAGTAGTCGCCGATAAGTTTATTTTTAAACCTGTAGACATAATTTCAGGTATTAAAACAACCGACTCTTTGCAGGATGGCGAATCCTATTTCTTCGCCGAACTAAAACGTCTTAAACAAATAATTGTAAGGCTCGAAAAAGGAGAAAAACTCTTTGTTATTTTAGACGAAATTTTAAGAGGCACTAACTCTGCCGATAAGCAAAAAGGAAGTCTAGGACTTGTAAAACAATTGCTACGCTTAAATGCCGCAGGAATTATTGCAACCCACGATCTGGAGTTGGGTAAGTTGATAAACACATTTCCTGACAATATCAGTAACAAACGTTTTGAGGTGGAAATTACCAATAATGAACTGGTATTCGATTATAAAATTAAAGATGGTATTTCACAAAACCTGAACGCCACCTTCCTGATGAAGAAGATGGGAATTACGGTTGAGTGAAATATAGTCGAAGAGTCTAATAGTCAAAAAGTCTTAATTGTAGTATGTTAAGGTAAAAATATAATTTTGTTAAGCAAACCGACTATTTGATTCTTAGGCTCTTCGACTGTTCGAACCTAACTCTACCCAGAATCTTTATAAATTAAAAAAAATAAATGAAATATATATTTGCATGTATAAAATAATATATACTTTTGTGAAAAATTTAACAAAAAATTTTAACAATGGAACTATCTCATATTGAACATATTGGCATTGCTGTTAAAAGTCTTGATGATGCAATTCCTTATTATGAAAACGTATTAGGGCTTAAATGTTATGCCGTTGAAGAGGTAAAAGACCAAAAAGTGAAGACTGCCTTTTTTAAAATTGGCCAGACAAAACTTGAATTATTGGAAAGTACTGATCCGGAAGGTGCGGTTGGAAAGTTCATAGAAAAGAGAGGAGAGGGTGTTCATCATATTGCCTTTGCAACATCCACAGGGGTTCAAAATGCCCTTAATGATGCTGAAGAAAAGGGTGTAAAACTGATTGACAAACAGCCAAGAAAAGGTGCTGAGGGATTAAATATTGCCTTTCTGCATCCAAAATCAACCTTCGGTGTACTTACTGAACTTTGCGAAGATCCTAATAAATAAATCTTCAATAACAATGATTATATTTCTTTACTGAAGTATTATCACTCACAGTATTCAAAAAAGTAAAACACACTAATAATGACAATAGAAGACAATATACAGAAGCTTCTTAATAAAAGGGAAGAGGCTTATTCAGCAGGTGGAGAAAAACGTCTTGAATCTCAAAGAGCAAAAGGAAAATACACTGCCCGCGAAAGAATTCACTTATTGTTGGATGAGGGAAGTTTTGAGGAGTATGATATGTTTGCCACCCATCATTCCAGTGAATTTGGTCTCGACAAGCAGCAATTTCTCACCGACGGTGTAATTACCGGTCATGGTACCGTAGACGGTAGAGTTGTTTATGTATTCTCTCAGGATTTTACAATTTTAGGTGGGTCGCTCTCTGAAAGTTATGCAAAGAAAATTTGCAAAATCATGGATCAGGCGCTGAAAGTAGGTGCACCAATTATTGGAATTAACGACAGCGGCGGAGCTCGTATACAGGAAGGAGTTAAAAGTTTAGCAGGATATGCTGAAATTTTCCAGCGCAATATAATGGCTTCGGGTGTAATACCTCAGCTTTCTGCAGTATTTGGCCCTTGTGCCGGAGGTGCTGTCTACTCCCCTGCTCTCACAGATTATATCGTAATGAGCAAGGAAAACTCATATATGTTTGTAACGGGACCGAAAGTTGCAAAAACCGTTACCGGAGAAGATATAAGTACAGAAGATTTGGGAGGACCTGATGTTCATGGGAAAAAGTCGGGTGTAGCACATTTTATCTCCGATGATGAAGATGAAGGATTTTTACTTTTGAGAAAACTATTGTCGTATTTACCTCAGAATAATTTGGAAGATCCCATAGTTACCGAATGTAACGATCCCATCGACAGGAAAGAAGATCTTTTAAACGAGATTATACCGGAAAATTCATCCAAACCTTATAATGTAAAGGATGTTATCCATTCCATAGTAGATGATGCTGAGTTTCTGGAAGTACAGAGAAATTATGCCGCCAACATAGTTACGGGATACGCCAAATTCAATGGTATGCCCGTTGGAATAGTTGCCAACCAGCCCAACTTCCTTGCCGGGGTTCTGGACATAAACGCTTCCCGCAAAGCGGCACGTTTTGTTAGATTCTGCGATGCATTTAATATTCCTATTGTAACTCTTGTTGATGTGCCCGGCTTCCTTCCGGGAAGCGCACAGGAGTATGGAGGAATTATACTTCATGGAGCAAAATTACTATTCGCCTATGGCGAAGCAACGGTTCCAAAAGTTACTATTACACTCCGTAAGTCATATGGTGGTGCCCACGATGTGATGGGTTCTAAACAATTGCGTGGAGATATCAACTATGCCTGGCCATCGGCAGAAATTGCAGTTATGGGCCCCGAAGGTGCAGTTGAAATTCTGGAAGGTAAAAATGTACGCTCAATTGAAGATCCGGAAGAAAAAGAAAAATATATACTGAAAAAGGAAGAGGCTTATCGCGATAAATTTGCAAATCCTTTTGAAGCCGCAAGTTATGGATTTATCGATGATGTTATAGAGCCAAGAAACACCAGGTTCAGAATCATCAGAGCCTTAAAGGTGCTGGCCACAAAAAAGGATACTAATCCTTTGAAAAAACACTCGAATATTCCTCTATAAATCAATTATTATGACATTATTATTAAAGATACCGGAAATTTTCGAGCAAGGAATTGTAATAGCAATAACAGGTTATGTGATTGTTTTTGCTGCATTGGTGGTATTGTTTTATGTTTTTACCGCCGTATCAAAAATCCTTCTTGCCAGAACAAAACGACACCTTGCAAAAACAGGGCGTTTGCATCATATTAAAGAAGATGAAATTGAAATTAGCGGCGAAGTTTCGGCAGCAATAGCAATGGCATTGTATCTGCACACCCTTCTTCATGACGAAGAAAGCGGAAAACTTACAATAAAGAAAATATCAAAGAATTATACTCCATGGAGTTCAAAAATCTATGGAATGAGAAATTTTAACCGTTAGACATGCATAAATTTAAGTTTAATATAAGGGGTAATAATTACGAAGTTGATGTAAAAAAACTGGAGGGCAATAAAGCCAAAGTTGAGGTCAACGGAACTTGTTATGAGGTAGAACTTCAAAAAGATGCTACAGCTTCAAAAACACCCATTTTAAGAAGATCTTCTGTTAAACATCCTGAAGGAGCCGATAAAATTAAAAAGGTGGCCGAAGGAAAGTTTAAAGTAAAGGCTCCATTACCAGGAAACATCTTACAAATTTTTGTAAAAGAAGGAGATGAGGTAAAAAAAGGAGATAAAATATTGCAATATGAAGCCATGAAAATGGAAAATGATATGATGGCAGAAAAAGACGGTAAGGTTTCAGCAATAAAGGTTGCTGTTGGAGATTCTGTATTGCAGGATGATTTATTGATGTTATTAGAATTAAAATAACCATATAATGTTTACTTTAAAAAGAGCATTAACAGTTTTTGGAATTATCGCCATTTTGGCAATGATGAATTTTGTATTTGTACAAAATGGATTTTCAAAATCAACCGATGGCGTAAGTATAACTCAGGAACAAACACAGCAAGTTAATAAGGAAGGCCCTCTGGATGGAGTATATAAGTTTTTAAGTTATACAGGTTTCCGAAACGCTAAATTTGGTAATATTATAATGATAGTTGTGGGTCTTGTATTTATATTTTTAGCCATTAAATACGACTATGAGCCCCTTTTATTAATTCCCATTGGAACTGGTATTATTATTGGAAATATACCATTCTTTCAGGACGGAGGCATAAACCTGCAACTAGGTATATATCAGGACGGTAGTGTGCTTAACTATTTATATTATGGAGTTACAAAAGGTATTTATCCTCCGCTGATATTTTTAGGAATTGGGGCTATGACCGACTTCTCTTCACTTATTTCCAATCCTAAATTAATGCTTCTGGGTGCGGCAGCACAGGTAGGTATTTTCCTTACTTTTTTGGGTGCATTATTCCTTGATTTTAGCATGCCTGAGGCCGGTGCAATTGGTATTATTGGAGGTGCCGATGGTCCAACTGCCATCTTCCTTTCTTCAAAACTGGCAAATGGTGGTATAATTAATGGTATACAAACAGAAAATCTGATAGGCCCCATTGCCATAGCGGCTTATTCGTATATGGCCTTAGTTCCTGTAATTCAGCCGCCCATAATGCGACTTCTTACAAGTAAAAGAGAAAGAGTTATACGCATGAAACCGCCAAGGGCTGTTAGTAAACTTGAAAAAATCATTTTCCCAATTACGGCTTTAATACTAACTACTTTTATTTCTCCGGGTGCACTTCCTCTTTTGGGTATGCTGTTCTTTGGTAATTTGCTGAAGGAGAGTGGTGTTACAAAACGCCTTGCCGATACGGCACGAAATTCATTAATAGATATAGTTACCATTTTATTAGGATTAACAGTAGGTGCGTCAACACAGGCAGATGTTTTTCTAACATCTCAAAGTATTTTGATTTTTATTTTAGGAGCATTGTCATTTATTGTGGCAACGGCTGGTGGCGTATTGTTTGCCAAGGTTATGAACTTATTTTTAAGAGATGATAGAAAAATTAATCCTTTAGTTGGTGCAGCGGGAGTTTCAGCAGTGCCAGATAGTGCAAGGGTTGTTCAAACCGAAGGTTTAAAATATGATCCTTCAAACCATTTATTAATGCACGCAATGGCTCCTAATGTTTCTGGAGTAATCGGTTCTGCTGTAGCTGCAGGTATTATGATGAGTTTCTTAATGTAAGTAATGCAATACTTGCTTTAGTTTATTTATACTTTCTTTTTAAAAATAAAGAGGCTTGTTTTAGTATACATTTCATATTTTTGTAACTCAAATACACAAAATGCTAATAATTGGAATTGCAGGGGGAAGCGGATCGGGTAAAACTACCGTTGTAAACAAAATAGTGGAAGCACTTCCACAAGATGTTGTTACCGTTATACCACAGGATGCTTATTATTACGATAATGGCCATCTCACAAAAGAAGAAAAACTTAAAATTAATTTTGACCATCCTAATTCAATTGAGTGGAGTTTATTAATTAAGCATCTGGAAATGTTGAAAAGAGGCGAAAGTATAAAAATGCCCAACTATGATTATGTTAGTTGTGCACGTCTCGAAAAATACGACATTATCAAGCCCAATCGTATAATTATAGTTGAAGGAATTTTGGTATTAACCAATCAGTTATTGAGGAAATTAATGGATATTAAACTCTTTGTTTCAACCGATGCCGACGATCGTTTAATGCGTATAATAAGCAGGGATACAATTTCCAGAGGACGCTCCATAGATGCTGTTTTAACCCATTACAGCAAATTTGTAAAACTTATGCATGAGCAATTTATAGAACCAACCAAAAAGTTTGCAGATGTAATTATCCCCCAGGGGGGAAATAATAAAGTTGCCATAGAAATGGTTGTTTCCAGAATTAAAATGCAATTAAACAATGAGCATAAATAGTAATGTAAAAAGTCCGTGTATTCATGTTTGTGTAAAAAACGAAGATGGTATTTGTATGGGTTGTTTCAGAAGCATGGAAGAAATAAGAATGTGGTATAAATACTCTGACAAAGAAAAAATTGATGTCAAAGAAAAAGCCAAAAAAAGACAACTTGAATATCATAAAAACCTTCCCTACAACTAAATAGCCACTCTACGAAAAGGGAAATTTTACTCTCCGATTTCATTAATAATAGATCACAATAAAACTGGTCTGTAATTGTATTATTATGATTTTCAGTGTTTTGCACGCTTTGGTCTAAGAATTGTTTAGACTGATTGCCGCAAAAATCAAAATTATGTTAATCTATATTATTGCTATTTACTTAGTTGTTACTTTTATTCTTACTGCCATTGGTATTGAAAGGTACAGTGAAGGTCTAAAAATTTTTATAACCAGTTTATTATTAACACCATTTGTAGGATTGGTTTTAATGTTACGTCAAAAAAGAAGTTCTTCCAGGATCAGTTATTATTATTGTAAAGAATGCGACTATATTTTTCCAGTAAAAATGACCAACTGTCCTATATGCGCAGAGCAACACAAAAAAATCAGGCTTACTAAGTACACAAGCCCTAATGATGTTACTAAAAGTATTAAAACCCTGAATGTAGCATAAAAAAAGAGGCGTTAATCAATTGATTGACGCCTCTTTTTTTTTATGCACTAATTATTAATTGTCGTTTTTCATTTCTTTTCTTTCGGCTTTTTCCATAAAATGGTCAACTACCAGGCCTACACCTCCAAATAGAAAGATCATTGAGAAATATGCTGCCTCTTCTTCCATTATACCTGTATTATAAAGTATGCTTCCCAAAATAACACCTACGGCAACACCAATACTTAATAAGCCTACTTTTAAGGCTAAAAACGATTGGCGTTTCTGTGGACTAATAAAAAATGAAGCGTCTGCACCCTTATCTAAAAGTGCAAGTCTTTCTTTTTTTCTGACAAACAATTGAATTGTAGAATAAACGAATCCAAATATAATGGCGGTAATTAAAATCGGTTGTAATGCTATCATAATATTTATTTTTAAAATTTACCTTTTGACGCCAAGATCATAAATTGGTTACAAATTCTGAAAATTTATTATATTTGAAGCCTTCTATTAAAATTTTTAAAATGGGCACCATTTTTAAAATATCCAAAAAAATGACTTATCGCTCGATAAAGAAGCGTGATAGTTTTGCGTAGTCTCTTCTCCTTCATCTTTTGAAGGATGTTTTTCAATTCACTTTTTTTCACATTAAAATTTATTAAAATGGAATTACCATTTGCAGAATCATATAAGATAAAAATGGTGGAGTCTATAAAAAAAAGTACTCGCCAGCAAAGAACAAAATGGATAGAAGAGGCAAACTATAATTTATTTAATTTAAGCAGCGATAAGGTCTTTGTTGACCTATTAACCGATTCGGGTACGGGTGCCATGAGCGACAAACAATGGTCGGAAATGATGCTAGGCGATGAGAGTTATGCTGGTGCTTCTTCCTTTTATAAACTAAAAGCAGCCATAAAAGATATTACCGGTTTCGATTATTTTCTACCAACACACCAGGGAAGGGCAGCAGAAAATGTTTTGTTTTCTTCAAAGATAAATGCCGGCGATATAATACCCGGAAATTCACATTTCGACACCACTAAAGGTCATATAGAGTTTCGTAAAGCACATGCCGTTGATTGTACCATAGATGAAGCATTTAACACAACTCTTGATCATCCGTTTAAAGGAAACGTTGACATTTCAAAACTTGAAGATGTGCTTAAAAGCCATCCAAAAGAGAAAATACCCATGATTATACTTACAGTAACATGTAACTCCTCTGGAGGACAACCCGTTTCATTGCAAAACATGAGAGAGGTTAAGCAGCTTGCTGACAAATATGGTATTCCTATTTTTTATGATTCGGCAAGGTTTGCTGAAAATGCTTATTTCATTAAAATCAGGGAAAAAGGCTATGAAGATAAAAGCATTCGGGAAATTGTGAGGGAGATGTTTTCCTTTGCCGATGGCATGACCATGAGTTCAAAAAAAGATGCCATAGTAAATATGGGAGGTTTTATTGGTTTCAGGCATGAAGAAGATTATGATAAAGCCAGTGTTTTCAATATTTTGTTTGAGGGATATTTATCTTATGGAGGCATGTCAGGAAGAGATATGAATGCTCTGGCTCAGGGTCTGTATGAGGGCACAGAATTTGATTATCTGGAGACACGTATTGGCCAGGTAGCATATTTAGGTAAAAAACTAAAAGATTATGGAATACCCGTGCAGTATCCTTTTGGGGGACATGCCATTTTTGTAGATGCTAAAAAGTTTTTACCAAATGTTCCCAAGGAAGAATTTATTGCGCAAACACTTGGTGTAGAGTTGTTTATTGAAGGCGGTGTTCGTGGGGTTGAAATAGGTACTTTATTGGCCGACAGAGATCCGGAAACAGGAGAAAACCGCTACCCCTGCCTCGAATTATTACGACTTGCAATTCCCAGAAGGGTTTATACAAACAACCATATGGATTATATAGCGGCATCTTTAATAAATGTTTACGATCGCAGAGATGAAATTACCAGCGGTTATAAGATTTTAAAAGAAGCTCCTATTTTAAGGCATTTTACAGTTAAACTGGAGAAGGTTTAGAATAGTCAAATAGTCGAATAGTCTGAATGTCTATATACGTCTGATATTGAGTTTTTTTTTGCTGTATTTTACTCTTTTTTACTATAAATTGTTTGTGTTGGGAATGCAAACTCCAATTTATTTTCATTAAACGTTTTTAATATTTCCATATTAACATCGTTCATTGTGCCATAAATACTGGCTCCTTTTTTAATGTAATAAATAAACCTAATATTTAATGAAAAATCGTTAAAAGCGGTAAAGGATGTTACTGTTTTGTCGTCTTCAACGGCTTCATTATCAATAGTTATCTGTTTAAGTATTTTCATGGCCTTCTGCATATTTTCGGCCGATGTATCATAAGTTAAACCCAGGTTTAGTGTAATTTTCCTGCTTGGCTCGGAACTTATGTTTTCAATTGTATTATTTGCAATATCAGCGTTAGGTATTGTTACCAATCGGCCATCGAGAGTTCTTATTCTGGAACTGCGTATTCCAATTTCTGTTACAAATCCCTCATGGCCATTAGAAATGATTCTGTCCTTTATTTTAAAGGGTTTATCGGTAAATAATACAAATCCTCCAAAAATGTGAGAAATAGACTCTCTGGCAGCTAGAGCAAAAGCCAATCCTCCAAGTCCTAAACCTGCAATAAGCGCAGCCACATCATATCCGGCATTGTTTAATCCAACCACAATTGCCAAAATCCATATTGCAATATTTATTGATTTCCTTGCTATTGGTAATAATTGGTCGTCTAAATCTGTTTCTGTTTTTTCTACCAAAGGAACCAAATACTCTTCTACCAGAGCGTCAAGCATGCGGGTAATAAACCATGCTACATTAAATGTAATTAATAAATAGTAGGCATGTTTTATAAGTTTCAGATAATATTCGTCGAGATTTAGTGTGCCCAAACCATACCATATACCCAGTATTATTATGGAAAAAACAGCGGGCTCTTCAAATTTATCTATCAAAATATCATCAAATTTATTTCTGGTGCGTTTGGTTATTTGTTTAACAAATCGACCTAACAGAAAGAATATAAATTTGGCTAACAATAAAGAGCCAATGATAATCGAAATTGCTATAGTCCACTCTAATACAGTATTACCATAAAATTCTTTTTTAAAAAATTCTTCCATTATGATAAATTAATTTAGTTTATTCAATAGCAAATTTAAGATTTATTGAGTTAATTTAATTAATGATGGTTAAATTATCTTTTTTGATATGTCGGTGCTAGGCACCTTTACTATAAATCATAAATTCAGGTACAAAGCACCGCCCTATTCTGCTTATATAAGTTAACATTTGTATTCACCTCCTATTGAACTCCACAATAAATTTATATTTCAATCTGTTTGTAATGATTTAATAATTGATTAAAAACACAATTTTTAATTTATCTTTACACTAAAAAAATCATGGTATCAGGAAAATTTAACAACTGGATGGTTTTGACATTCAACGGCATTATAGCAATTTTATATGGCCTTATGGCGATGTTTGTTTCAAGGGTGACTTTGCTAAGTATAGTAATGTATTTTGGAATTGTTATTTTAATAATTGGATTAGCAATGTTGTTTGGGGTTGTAAACAATATGAAAAACAATCAGCCTTATGCTGGAGATATGACATTTTCAATTATTACTATAGTTATTGGAGGACTATTAACTTTTTATACTCAAAAATCTCTTGAGATATTTGTTATTGTTATCGGTAGCTGGGCGATACTTTTAGGAATTTTGCAATTATATCTGTTTATAAACACCTCTTTCGGAAAATCCACTAAAAATGTATTGCTGGTAAATGGTTTAATTACTCTTGCTTTGGGTGTTATTTTATTCTTTAATCCGTTTAAAACGGCTCAGGCTCTGGTAATTGTAAGCGGAGTATTATCTTTTATACTGGGTGTTATTTTAATATCACTTTCCGTCAAGTTTAAAAATATGCCTCTTCCTGGTCCGGATCAGGAAATTTGATATCCAGAATTCTTAACTGTAGAGACGTTCTTCCCTGCCAGGTATTTTCTTCTATATGATAACAAATACTAAATGGGTTAGCTTGTTTTATTTTATCATAATGATGGCCAAGGTTAAATCCAATTGCCGATAATGGTGCTCCCCGCTTTGTTGTTTGTACAACAGAAAATTTCAAATGCTTCTGACCATTTTTACCTACTATTTTTGCGTATCCGGTATCAATTACATTGTTGGAAACAAAAACTGGCGACATATTTCCCGGACCAAAAGGCGCAAACTGTTTTAATATCTTATAAAACTTTATATTCACATCTGAAACATCCAACTCTTCATCTATTGATATTTCAGGTGTTAAATATTCTTCCTTCAGGTTTTCATCGGCATATTTTTGAAATTCTGCTTTAAAAACCTCCAGTTTTTCAGGTTTTAATGCTAATCCTGCTGCATAAGTATGGCCTCCAAAATGTTCCAGAATATCACTGGAGTTATCAATGGCATCATATATATCGAAGCCTTTTATTGAGCGCGCCGATCCTGTAATAAGGTCTCCTGACTTTGTAAAAACCAATGTTGGTTTATAAAATCTTTCTATGAGTCTTGAGGCGACTATGCCAATAACACCCTTATGCCATTGTGGATTATAAACTATAGTGGCTTTTTTATTGGCATTTTCAGCATTATTTTCTATTTGTTCTATTGCCTCTTTCGTAATATTTGTATCCAGGTCTCGACGTGTGGAGTTGAGTTCATTAATCTGCGCACCCAGTTTTTCTGCATATTCTGTATTGGTGCTAATTAGCAATCTCACAGAGTTAGTAGCGTTTTCTATTCTTCCTGCTGCATTAATTCGTGGACCCAGTGAAAACACTAAATCGTTAATGGTAATTTCCTTGCTAAAATAATATTTAGACGCTTCATCTTGGGAAGGAAGAACTCCTGCGGATTTTAATATTGAGCATATCCCATTGCTGGGATCGTTATTTATTTTCTTTAATCCATAATATGCCAAAACCCGATTTTCCCCAACCATAGGTACTATGTCGGCAGCAATACTAACCACTACCAAATCGATAAAACTGAATACTTTATTTTCGGGTATATTATTTTTGCTTGCTATGGCCTGAGCAAGTTTAAAACCGACACCACAGCCCGATAATTCTTTGAACGGATAATTACAATCTTCTTGCTTGGCATCTAAAACGGCAACAGCATCAGGAATAGTTTCGCCAGGACGATGATGATCACAAATTATAAATTCAATGCCTTTTTCTTTGGCATATTTTACCTTGTCGACCGCTTTTATACCACAGTCAAGGGCAATCATTAGTTTTGATCCCACAGAATGTGCATAATCTATTCCTTTGAAAGAAATTCCATAGCCTTCATTATATCTGTCAGGAATATAAAACTCTATGTTTTTGTAAAATGATTTTATAAAACTATAAACCAGAGATACTGCTGTGGTACCATCAACGT
Organism: Marinilabiliales bacterium; assembly: GCA_002869315.1. Taxonomy (GTDB): domain Bacteria; phylum Bacteroidota; class Bacteroidia; order Bacteroidales; family F082; genus BM524. The sequence continues at coordinate 16,135 of PKTD01000321.1, forward strand.
CGTAATCGCCATATACCATTATCTTTTCCCCTTTTTCAACAGCCAACAAAACCCTGTCAACGGCTTTGTCCATATCTTTCATTAAAAAAGGATCATGCAGGTGTTCAAGTTTGGGTCGAAAAAACTGTTTAGCCTCGTCATAAGTAGTTACTCCTCTCGAAAATAATAAACTTACTAGTTTTTTATTAATATTTAGTTCTTTCGACAAGCGCTCAACACTCTCAAAATCTGAATCATTATTTAATATCCATCGCTTATCCATCGGGAGAGAGTTTAATTTGTAAAGATAGTTATTAATAAGATGCATCAAAGGTTTTAATGGACTTTTGAATGGTTTTTTGAACTCAAAAGATGCATAATCTTTAATATCAAAGACTTATTTTTATGTCAAAGTTTATGACAGGGTTGTTAGATTAATTTATTTGCTGTTTTAAAAAACATTCATCATCAACCAATAGGATGTATTTAAAACCAAACCCCAAACCAAAAGATAAGAAATCATACACGGAATAGTACGTTTTCTGTGTCCATAATACTTTCTTAACAATATTGCTCCAACTGGTATTGATAAAAGAATCGGGCTGGAAACTATTAGTCCCCACATACCCCAGTCGCGACGAATGCGAACCATTCTTTTGTTTCGTTTGGTAAATTTTTTGCGACCTTGTCGTTTGACATGTCTTTTCTTTTTCCAATTATTATAATACAGCCTGGTTTTTTTCGATGTTACCATAACAACTTTAGGCTTGAAATGTTTTATATAAATCAAAAACAGATTGGTTGCATAATAAACCAATAGAAAACTTATACTTCCTCCCACTACTAAAGCAATATATGTCGACCAAAAGTCAAGACCTATATTAAATGCATATATGGGCGCAAAAAAGAATTTAATTCCTGCAAACAGAGCAACATTTAACAACTTTAATATGTAAGGCATTAAGTAAAAAATTAATTGACAAAAGTATCCAATATATTGTAATTTTATAAAATTGAAATAAGAATCAAATATAAGAATCAAATTAATTTTAGTAAATACAACTTTTTCAACTAATTAAACGTCTGATTTCTGTAACAATGAACTTAACTGAAGAGGAAATCATCCGGCTTTGTAAAAAAAGGAATACAAAAGCCCAGAAGGTGCTGTATAATAAATACCAGGGCGTCTTATTAGGGATTTGTATTCGCTATGGCAAAAGCAGGGCTGAGGCTGAGGACATATTACAATTGGGAATGTTGAGAATATTTAAAAACATAGATTCTTATTCAGGAAAAGGCTCTTTCGAAGGATGGATGAAACGAATAGTTGTTAATGTGGCCATTGACAACTTCAGGAAAAATAACAAGCATTATTATTATTACGATATAGATGAAATAAATGGTGAGCCATATCTGGCCACCGACATTCCAAAAACACTCGAGGTTGAAGACATACTTAAAACAATTCATCAATTACCTGACGGCTATAGGATGGTTTTTAATATGTATGCGATTGAGGGTTATTCACATAAAGAAATTGCAGCAAAATTGGGTATTTCAGAAAATACTTCTAAAACCCAATTGCTAAAGGCAAGAAAAAGCCTTAGAAAAAAACTTATGAGACTTAATAAATTACCGCAACAAATTAAAGTCGAAAATGAAAGATGATTTAAATTATATAGACGGATTCTATAAAGATAATCTGAAGGGCTATGAAGCAAGTGCCGAAACAGATGTCTGGGGCAAAATAAAATGGAGATTGTTTTGGTGGCGCTACAAAAACTACCTTATGGCAGGTACGATTGCCGCACTAACATCTCTGGCTTTTATTATTCCTTTTACTTCAGATGATGGTAGTATTAATACAGGAAACCCCAGGCAGGAATTAACTCTACAAAACATTAATGTTGACGAAAGTACATTTACAATATCTGTTGATGAGAAGCCCTCAGAGCAAAACATGCAGGCAAATACGATATTAAAAAACGACAATGATGAGCAAACACAAACAACAATTAACACAACTGTAGATGAAGTTGAACATACAACACACGAATCAAACAAACCACAAACCACAGCAATACAGTTGTTTACAGCAAGCAACAATAGTAATACTGCTTATATAACAAAAGAGGTTGACGATAGTTTTGATGCCGAGTCTGCTCTTTTTCTAAACTATCTAGAGAGTGCTGATATTAACTTTCTGAATTATATGTTTCCCGACACCAGTTTAATGGGCATGAACCGCAGAACAGACCTTATTTCACCGGGAATTAAAACACAGTGGATAACGGTAAATGTTTTTACGGGACCCGCTCATAATATGTCAATACTAAAATCTGATGATTCAGAATATCTATTATTAAGAAATTCCAATGAAGGAAATAGCAATTCATTTTCATTTGGTGCAGATCTAAAATTTCATTTTCAAAACTTTGTAATTACAACAGGAATTAATTACGCTTCTTATAAACAAAACAGATATTATAAAAACAGTTATCAGGTTTATAATCCTGAAGACAGTTATTATGATTATGATACCACATGGGTATATATCTACGACCCGCCCGACTATGGAACTCCTGTAATTTCGTCAATCGATAGTACATGGGTTGAGGTTTATAATGATGTAATAGATGATTATTCGGGGATAAACAAGGTGGATTATTTTGAAATCCCTGTGATGTTAGGATATAGGTATACACATAAATTGTTAACATTTGAATTAAATGCCGGTGCTTCTGCCGGATTCTTGGTTTATTCCGATTTTAAAGCTCCTTCATTATCAAATCATGAAGATGTTTTGGAAATAAAGGATATGAACAAAACCATGTTTAATTTCATTAGCAACTTTAGCGTTTATTATCAGTTAAATAAAACAACTTCTTTGTTTATATCACCTTATTATAAACAGAATTTAAATTCAATATATCAGGAAAACTACCCCGTAAACCAAAAATTTAAAACTTTTGGTCTGAACTTTGGTGTAAATGTAAAGTTCTAGTAATTTCGTCTTATGAAATACTTATTTACCATAGCATTAGTAGTGCTTGTTGCTTATATTTCTATAGGTCAGCAAAGGGCTAATGTGTGGTATTTTGGAAATAATTTAGGAATTGATTTTAGTTCGGGAAAAGCCGAAATTATTGAAGATGGTGCTATTTATGCAGAAGCAGGCTGTTCCAGCATTTGTGATTTAGAAGGTAATTTATTGTTTTATACCAATGGTAATAAAGTGTGGAATAAAAATCACGATTTAATGCTTAATGGAGATTCTTTAAATGGTAGCCAGCTTGTAAATCAAAACAGCGTAATCGTTCCTAAGCCATTATCCGATTCTATGTACTACCTATTCACAATTAATGATTATGATAGTTTAAGAGGCTTTAACTACTCTGTGGTCAACATTAATAAAGATAATGGAAGAGGTAAAATCGTTGAAAAAAACATCAGCGTTTCTAAAAACTTACTGGAAAAAATTGCAGCAATAAAGCATTGTAATAATGAAGATTATTGGATAATAACACATGGATACAGCAATAACTTTTATGTTTATTCATTATCAGCCGATGGTTTTAATACCGATACTGTAAAAAGCAAAATTGGTACAGCTCCAAAAGCAGACGTTGGTTATTTAAAAGTTTCACCGGCAGGAAATAAGATTGTTTTACCTGTTAATAAAGACAGCATTTTGGCTGAAGTTTTTGAGTTTAATAATAAAACAGGAAAAGTTTTTAACCCCATTAAAATATTGGCTCACCAGCAAAATACTTATTGTTATGGTATAGAATTTTCGCCGGAAGGAGACTTTCTTTACCTGAATACAGGAGGAAAAAAATATGAGTTATTCCAGTATGATGTTAGTGTTTATGACGAAAAATTTATTAATGCATCTGCAATAAAAATTGCAAGCGGAAATAACTATGCAATGCAATTGGCACCCGATAAAAAAATATATATTGCCAAAGAAAACAGATCCTCAATAGGGGCGATAAAATACCCTTCGATTAAAGGAGAGGCTTGTGAATATGTGGAAAATGCCATTAATTTTCCAAACGGAAATTCATTAATGGGCCTTCCTAATTTCGTGCAAACATGGTTTTATAAAGCAGATTTTAGTTTTAAAAACACCTGCTTTCTCGATTCTACCATATTTTCTTTTAGTCAAAATCAAAATTACGATTCCATTTTCTGGAATATAAACACCAATAAAAGTTCAAATAATAATAATAACGACCCTGCTCACATAAGTTATGTTTTTCAGGACACTGGAATTTATCTTGTTGGGCTTAATGCATATCACTGTGGTATTTTGGAGGAAGTTGTAAAGGAGGTTGAAATATTTCCATATCCAAAATTAAACCTGCCGGCAGATACAAGTATATGTAAGAATTGTTCCCTCAGCCTTGATGCAGGACCGGCTTTTGATTCCTATTTATGGAATACCGGAAGCGATAATAGAGTTTTAAATGTTTTTAATGAGGGTATATATTATGTAAGCGTGCAAAAAAATGGATGCCTATCAACGGATACGACATATGTGTCGGAAGTAGAGCCCCTGATAACTTTTCCTAATGCATTTACTCCAAATGGAGACGGATTAAACGACAAATTTAAACCTCTTAATGTGGAAAATGTGAAGGATTTTCACCTTTGGATTCATGATAGAAGAGGTCTTATCGTTTTCGACAGTAAGGATCCTTTTGCTGAATGGGATGGAACATTTCAGTCACAAGCTTGCTATAGCCAGACTTATGTATGGAATGTTGTCTTTAGCTTTATTGATGACAAAGGATTAGTAGTAGAAAAGTCCGACAGAGGGCTGGTGAGCCTGATAAGATAAAGCACTGAGGCGGACAACTTTTAACTAAAGTTATGCGTCTCAATATCAAACACTAAAAAAGTATTAAATGATTTGTTCTATTAGTGGATTAATTAAAAAGTATATTCTGCTGTCCATTTCTGTTTTAGTGGTTACAACAGTTTTTTCACAGTCAAATCCTGTTGCCAACGATGATTTTATAAATGCACATATTGGCGAAACCGTTACAATTAATGTTATTGATAACGATTATCATCCAGAAGCCCTTTCGTTTTATGTTTTTCTAGCCCCCAATGCTGCTTCTTTTACTGATAGTACTATTACCTATATTATAGATTATGATACTTATTATAATATAGTTGACACCCTTAAATTCAATTATACCATTAAGGATGAAAATGGTCAGACAGGATACGAATCATTAGCAAAAGTGTTGATTAATATAGTTGATAATAAATATTACAACTATCTGAATATAAACGATATAAAAGCCA
>PKTD01000218.1 GCA_002869315.1 Marinilabiliales bacterium
CATAATTTCACCAACACTTTTCATGCTGGAACCAATTTCGGAGGAAACTCCTATAAACTTTTTCAAATCCCAACGAGGTATTTTACAAACCATATAATCCAGCGCCGGCTCGAAGAATGCTGTTGTGGTTTTAGTAACAGAATTTTTTAACTGATGCAGTCCGTAACCCAGTCCGAGTTTTGCTGCCACAAAAGCAAGTGGATAACCTGTGGCTTTACTGGCAAGTGCGCTTGAGCGCGAAAGGCGTGCATTCACCTCAATAACTCTATAGTCTTCCGACTTAGGGTCGAGGGCATACTGTACATTACATTCTCCGACTATACCAATTGATTTTACTATTTCTATGGAAAGTCTGCGGAGTTTATGATACTCTCTGTTGGTAAGAGTTTGTGAAGGTGCAATTACTATGCTTTCACCTGTATGTATGCCCAAAGGATCAAAATTCTCCATATTACATACCGTAATACAATTGTCGAATCTGTCGCGAACAACTTCATACTCAACTTCTTTCCATCCTTTTAGCGATTCTTCTACCAATATTTGGTTAGAATATGAAAAGGCTTTGCCACATAATTTCTCCAGTTCATCTTCATTATTGCAAAAGCCGCTTCCCTGTCCTCCAAGTGTAAATGCTGCCCTTACAATAATTGGAAATCCTATTTCCTTTGAGGCTTCCATTGCCGCTTCCACAGAAGTCACAGCAATTGACTTTGGAGTATCTATATTTATGGAATGAAGTTTCTCGGCAAATTTTTCTCTGTCTTCAGTTTCCATAATAGCCGTAACAGGAGTACCAAGAACTTTCAGTTTATATTTATCAAATATTCCATCGTTATATAGTTCCACTCCACAATTGAGGGCCGTTTGCCCTCCGAAGGCAAGCATAATACCCTCAGGTTTTTCCTTTTTAATTATGCGTTCCACAAAAAATGGAGTCACAGGGAGGAAATAAATCTCATCGGCAAACTCTTCAGAAGTTTGAACAGTAGCAATATTTGGATTTATAAGGATTGTGCGTATACCTTCTTCTTTTAAAGCCTTAAGCGCCTGAGAACCACTGTAATCGAATTCTCCTGCCTCTCCAATTTTTAAGGCTCCTGAACCCAAAATCAATACACTTTTAATGTCATTTTCTAATGCATCTTCTATAGTATAAACCTTTTGAGTTTTAGTATTATCAATGGAAAAATTATAATTTTTGTCTCTCTTGTATTTCCCGATATTTTCAATAAAGTCTTCAAATAGAAAGGCTGTATCTGTAGGGCCGCTGCTGGCTTCCGGGTGAAACTGGGTAGTAAAAATTGCCTTGTTTTTATGTCGTAATCCTTCATTACTTCCATCATTGAGGTTGGTGAAGTAACATTCCCATTCTTTTGGAATGGAGTCATTTTCAACAGCAAAACCATGATTTTGGGAACTCAGATATGCCTTGTTGGTGCCATTTTCCAAAACCGGCTGATTGTGACTTCTATGCCCGAATTTCAATTTATAAGTGCTTGCCCCTGATGCCAGTGCTACTAACTGATGACCCAAGCAAATTCCAAACATGGGTTTATCATCTTTAATTGCCAATTCCAGATTTTTTATTGTGGGAACACACATAGTTGGATCGCCCGGACCATTGGATATGAAAAGTCCATCATAATCTTCTTTGTTAAAATCATGATCCCATGGAACTCTTATAACTGTTGTGTCGAAGTTTAATAGATATCTTATAATATTGCTCTTTACCCCACAGTCGACTAAAAGGATTTTAAATTTCCCATTTCCGTAAACCTTTTTTTCCTTTATGCTTACCAAATCAACAAGATTCATTTTATTAGGGTCGATAAAATCAATGTCTTCATCGAAAACGATTTTGGCGAGCATACTGCCTTTTTCACGAATAATTTTGGTAAGCATGCGAGTGTCGATTCCGAATAGGCCGGGAATGTTTTCTGATTTCAACCATTCTCCTAAACTCATGGAAGCATTCCAATGATGGTGTTTTTCTGAGTAGTCGCTGATAATAAGGGCGTTAACATGAATATTATCAGACTCGAAATTTTTTAGCATTTGATCTTCAATCTCTTTACCTGGCACTCCATAATTTCCTATGGAAGGATAAGTTAGTACGAGTATCTGGCCTTTGTAAGATGGGTCGGTAAGGCTTTCAGGATATCCTGTCATTGCGGTATTAAAAACTATTTCTCCCGTTGTTGCAGTTTCACTTCCAAATGAAAATCCTTCAAATTCCTGACCGTTCTCAAGAATTAATCGTGCTTTTTTGTATTTTGTCATTATGCTTTATTAAAAAATGGGCAAAAAAAAGACGGCCATTAAAGCCGTCAATAGTAGAAAATATTTTAAGTCCGGCTGTTCCACCGGATAACTCTTGCTGTGGTATTCTAACAGAACTTAGTTTGTTCATATTAGGGTACAAATATAAGTACTCTTATTTAAGCATAGGAACATAGTCATCTGATATTTGTTAACAATGTTTGAACAATAAAACATTCTAGGAAAACTTGAAGACATTTGAATATCGAACATTTATCCGTCAGTGGATAGACGCGTCAATGACTTTAGAATTTCAAAATAAATACAGAGCAATAGTGTGGGACCTTCAAAAAAAAAAGCCCTCCTCAAATGAGGAAGGCTTAAAAATTTGTGTTTGAACCCTATTACTTATTTAAACCGTTTTCTTTAACGAAATCGTTAAGAATACCCTCTAAAGTTGGCTCACCAATTTCTTGTAAGTCGTAATATACTCTAGTGGCAGGTTTATTTATTTTTACTATTCTCTGAAGATCAATAGGAGTGCCTATCACAACTGAATCACAATCGGTATTGTTAATAGTTGTTTCAAGGTCTTTTAATTGCTGATCGCTATATCCCATTGCAGGAAGTAAAACTCCGATATTAGGATAAATTTTAAAAGTTTCAGCAAGTTTGCCAACTGTAAATGGGCGTGGATCAACAAGTTCACCTGCTCCATATTTCTTAGCTGCAACAGTACCTGCACCTAATTTCATTTCTCCATGTGTAAGAGTAGGACCATCTTCCACAACTAAAACTCTCTTTCCTTTAATAATTTCAGGATTGTCAACTTTAATTGGAGATGCACCATCAACAACTATAGCATTTGGAGCAACTTTCTCGATATTTTCGCGAACTACCTGAATATCTTCAGGAGCAGCAGTATCCATCTTATTGATAATTGCAACATCAGCCATGCGAAGTGTTACTTCACCAGGATAATACTTTAATTCGTGACCCGGACGATGTGGATCCACAACAGTCATATTTAAATCAGGCTTATAAAATGGGAAGTCGTTATTTCCACCATCCCATAATACAACATCACATCCATCAG
>PKTD01000067.1 GCA_002869315.1 Marinilabiliales bacterium
GAATTGTCGAAACGCTGACCAATAAACTCCCAATTTTGCTTCCAAACTGAGTCATTCCATGGGTAATTTGGCGATAGATATTCCTTTATTTCTCCGCTTTCTTTATTTTTGTAGCTAACATATACTTTGGCCTCATCCTCTCCTATTGTCTTCATATTTTTGCCTTCTTTCCAGTTACGAAAATCAATTACCGGCAGATGATTCAGATTATAATAAATAAAATATGAAAAGCCAAAAGTGAAGGCCAATAATACTATCCATTGAAACCATTCAGGAGTTAGTTGTTTAGCATGTTTCCTGAAAATAAATAAGAAAAATGCCAACACTATTAACACTATATTTTTATAAAAAGTTTCCCAGTTTGTAAGTTTTATTGCATCTCCAAAACAACCACAATCCGGAACTAATTCCAGTTTTGCATCAAAGTAGGTAACAAACGTAAAAATTATCATTATTAAGAAAACTCCAAGACTTCCTAACTTAAACTTGAGTCGGAAAAGCATTGATATGCCTAATAAAAACTCTGTTATAATCAGGAATATACCTATTGATAATGAGTAGTTTACTAATGAATACCAACCATAGGCTTCCAGATAGTCTTCAACTCTATATGCTGTCCCAAGTGGATCAACTCCCTTTACAAATGATGAAAAAACAAATACTAAACCAACTACTATTCTTAAAAGAAATATTGTATTTGTGAGAAACTTATTATGTTTTGCCATATTATTTTTCAATGATTAATTTAATTAACGCAAAGACAGAATAATTAATTATATCGTTATAGTTTGCATCCAGACCTTCTGATACCAAAGTCTTACCCTCATTATCTTCAATTTGCTTAATGCGTAATAACTTCATTAGTATTATATCAGTAAGAGATGATATTCTCATATTACGCCATGCTTCACCGTAATCGTGATTTTTGTCGAGCATCAAATCACGGGCGTTGTAAATATGTGTCTTATAGAGTGAAATTGCCTCCTCAGCCTTCATATCTGCTTCTTCAGCCATGCCTTTCTCTAACTGGATAAGAGCCATAACAGAATAGTTTATTATTCCTACAAACTCAGGAATAATGCCCTCGTCAACTTTGCTGACACCCTTTAACTGTATGCTTCTTATACGGTTTGCTTTGATATATATCTGATCTGTAAGACTGCTTGTGCGTAATATACGCCATGCAGTATTATAATCCTTTTGTTTGTCTTCAAATATATTAAGGCAGTAATCAATAACTTCATTAAACTGCTGAGTAGTATCTGTATTCATATTTAAATTCTAACTTTGCTGTATAAAACAATAAAATTTTGAGCAATAAAGATACATCTTTTAAACATATTCCAAATAGCATAAATTGCAATGGTAAAGTGCTTGATTTTGAGCAAACAAAGGTGATGGGAATTTTAAATTTTACTACTGATTCTTTCTATGATGGGGGAAAATATTCTGAACATGACATACGTATTGCGCAATGTGAGAAGATGATTTCTGAAGGTGCGCATATAATAGATGTTGGAGCTTTCTCAAGCAGACCAGGAGCTGATTTCATTAGTACCGAAGAAGAAAAGTCGAGATTATTACCAGATTTGGAGAGTTTATCCAAAAGATTTCCGCAAACTATCTTTTCTGTTGATACATTTAGAAGTGAAGTTGCAGAAGCAGCCTACAACCATGGGGCCGACATCATTAATGATATTAGTGGGGGTACATTGGACAATAATATGTTTCTAAAAGTTTCACAACTAGACATTCCGTATATTTTAATGCATATGCATGGAAACCCGCAAACTATGCAAATGGCACCTATTAAAAATAATGTGGTAGAAAAGATATCTTCTTTTTTTATGGATAGTTTCGAAAAACTAAGTGGTTTGGGGGTAAAAGATATCATTCTTGACCCGGGATACGGTTTTGGCAAAAGCCTGGAAAGTAATTATGAATTGCTAAAAAAGCAAGAAGATGTTCGAATTAATAATTTGCCAATTTTAACTGGATTGTCAAGAAAATCTATGATTTATAAAATACTGAATAATAGTCCTGAAGAAGCCTTAAGCGGAACTATTACTTTAAATACTATTGCATTGCAGAACGGAGCAAATATACTGAGGGTGCATGATGTTAAGGAGGCTGTTCAATGTATTAAATTATTTGAGTTTTATGATAATATTGACGAATGATTATTAAAATCATAGATAATTAAGGGATATATTTTGCATATTTGTATTTTTACAGAAATTAAAAGATTTGACAACAATATTCTTAGTCTTTCGTATTCTTGATGTCGTTGATATTTTATTGGTGGCAGTATTATTATTTGCACTCTACCAGATTGTAAAAGGTACTGCTGCAATTAATATCCTTCTGGGTTTAGTGTCGTTGTTTATTATGTGGAGATTTTTCTCCTTCCTGGAGATGGAATTATTAACAGAAATCCTGGGGGCATTCATAAGTGTTGGTCTTGTGGCATTGATTATTATCTTCCAACCGGAGATACGTCAGTTTTTATTAGCACTGGGAACACCTTCATTTCTAGGTAAATATGGTAAGAGATTTAATTTTCTGACTTCACTAATGAATACACCAGTTGAACTAAGTGTAGAGCCTCTGGTTGCCGCATGTCGTAAGATGGGAGAAATTAAACAAGGAGCACTTATTGTTATAACACGACAGAATGAATTGAAGCAATATGTTAGAACTGGTGACACTTTGGATGCAAAAGTTACTAAATCAATTTTGGAAAATGTTTTCTTTAAAAACAGCCCACTACATGATGGAGCAGCAATAATTACCAATAACAGAATAGTTGCTGCTAAATGCATACTTCCGGTGTCCAAACAAGCTGTTGATGATTCAGCAGGCCTGCGACATCGTGCTGCGCTTGGTATAACCGAGGTTTCTGATAGTTTTGCCATTATAGTTTCTGAAGAAACAGGAAATATTTCATACTCCGTAAGAGGAGAAATATTCTATCATGTACAACCAACCCAATTACACCAGGTATTAGTTGATGAGTTTAATCTGGAAGATGAGCAATAGAAACTATTCTAGTGCTTTATAAATTTATCAGAAGTAATTTTATTGGAATATTTATCTCTTATGATATAGAAATAAATCCCTTTTGACAAGGTGGATACAATAACAGAATTGCTTCCTTGGCTTATGTTCTCTCGCATCATTAATTGTCCATTAATATTGTAAATACTAATGTCGCCTTCATCCAAGTTATTTACATTGAAATTTATAATATCCTTGGTAGGATTAGGATATGCCAGTATTTTATCTTCTTTATAGTCTTTCACACCAACAGGCATCATTCCCATATACTCTACATC